>CAVBLW010000020.1:0-13848 GCA_963596085.1 Bacteroidaceae bacterium
AGATTTTATTATTAATATCTTATCAACTCCAGCTATGTTGGTAGGTATTCTTGCTTGTGTTGGTTTATGTTTGCAAAAGAAACCAATTGAAGAAATCGTAAAAGGAACGGTTAAATGTATTGTTGGTTTCTTAGTATTAAGTGCTGGTTCAAGTTTTCTACAAACTGGATCATTAAATGCATTTGGTGATATTTTTAACTATGCATTTAATATGCAAGGGGTTGTACCAAACAATGAAGCCATCGTTTCTTTGGCTTTAAATAACTTTGGTACAGATACTGCATATATTATGGCAATTGGAATGGTTTTGAATATTGTATTGGCTCGTTTCTCACGTTTGAAATACATCTTCTTAACTGGACACCATACTTTATATATGTCATGTATGTTTGCAGTAATCTTAAGCATTGGTGGATTAGAAGGATTCCCATTATGGCTTGCCGGTGGATGTTTATTAGCCTTTATTTCAGCAGCATCTCCAGCTTATTGTTCTTCCACAATGGAAAAAATTGTTGAAACAGATGAACTTGGATTTGGACACTTCGGTGGTGCTGGATATTGGTTCTCTGCACAATGTGCAAAATTATTTAAAAACAGTAAAGATCAAACAACCGAAGATATTAATTTCCCTCAACGATTAACTTTCTTACGTGATACAACTGTATCAATTGGTTTAACGATGGTTGTCTTCTTCTTGATCATTACTGCAGTTGCAGTAAGTCGTGGAATCTTAAGTGAAAATCCAGATACTGTATTAAAAACTTATACAAACTTAGGTGAATTATTAAATGTAGGTACAGAAACGACTACAAACTGGGCTGTTTGGGCAATTACTCGTGGATTAAGCTTCTCTGGTGGTGTTTATATTATCTTGAGTGGTGTTCGTTTAATTGTTAGTGAAATCGTTCCTGCATTCCGTGGTATTGCTGAAAAATTGGTACCAGGTGCTGTTCCTGCAATTGACTGTCCAGTTGTATTCCCTTATGCACCAAATGCTGTATTAATTGGATTCTTAGTATCATTTGTTGGTGGTATTGTTGGTTTACTTGTTTTAACATTCTGGAATAGTTCAATTGGACCTGTTGCATTAATTCTTCCTGGTGTTGTTCCTCACTTCTTCTGTGGTGCAACTGCTGGTGTATTCGGAAATGCTGAAGGTGGTATGAAGGGTTGTGTATTCGGATCATTCATGCATGGATTATTAATTACTTTCTTACCTGCTATTTGTATGCCAGTTATGGGTGCTTTAAACTTCGCAAACTGTACATTCTCTGATGCAGACTTCTCTTGGATGGGAATTGTATTTGGAAACATCGCTCAATATGTAACTGGAAATGCATTGTTACTAGTTTGTGTTGTAGTATTCTTGTTACCAATCGCTTATAATTATATTGCTCCTAAAAAGGAAGTAGCTGAATAAAATCATAGAAAGAAGGAAAAACATGGCTACCATTAAAAAAGTAATGTGCTGTTGTGGATCTGGATTAGGATCAAGCATGATGGTACAAATGAACATTGAAAAAGCGTTAAAGAATTTAGGTATTGAAGGGGTAAGTGCTGCGCATACTTCATTATCTGAAGTTAGCCCAACGAGTGCAGACTTATTTGTAGTCGGAAAAGACATTGCGCCTCAATTAAAAGATTATCCACGTGTTGTTGTTCTTCAAAAAATTATGTCTATGAAAGAATTGACAGAAAAATTGGAAAAAGCTTTTAATCAAGAAGCGGATGAATTCCACATCGAATAATAAATATATGCATCAATAAAAAAACTGCAAATTTGCAGTTTTTTTGTGTTCAAAAGAAAAAGAAACAATAAAAATTGGCTTTTAAAGAATCGAATCTTTTGTTTATATTACTATGATCAAAATAAGGATCTTTGTTATTTGGATGACTTTTACCCAACGGAATTAAAAGCAGAAGAATATAAGCAATTGTCCCAATTTGATGTACATAAACAACTGTATCGAAAGTTACAATTGGATCAATATCAAAGAATACAAAATCATTTTTGTTGAACCAATCGTTCTTTTTCTTTGTGAGATAACTTTTTGATTGCATATTCCCTAGACATGGCTTCTTGCTTTGTCTTAAAAGTTTCATAATAAACTAATTGAACAGGACGATGAGACTTTGTATATTTTGCACCTTTTCCTTCGTTGTGTGCATGTACTCTTTTTTCTAAGTTATTTGTCCAACCGGTATAATAGCTTCCATCCTTGCATTTAAGAATATAGGTGTAGTTCATAGTATTATTTTACTATAGAAATGTTCGACGGTTTCTATTGAATCTAAAAAGTAGAATGTTTATAATCAAATTTCGAAGGAAGCTTGTATGAAAAAAATTCATAAAATTGTTTGTTGCTGTGGAAATGGATTGGGAAGTTCATTGATTGTATCAATGAATTTGAAAAAAATATTAGAAGAATTAAATGTTTCTGAAATTGAAGTTGAACATAGCTCTTTATCTGATTTTTCTGAATCGAGCGCAGATCTTTTTTTGATTGGAATGGATTTAAAACAAATCTTTTTACATATGCCTAGAGTCATTGTTTTACAGAATATTGTATCAAAGGAAGAATTAAGACAAAAAATACAACAAGCTTTAAATACAAGTGATGAAAGGTATTGGATTCAATGAAAAAAGTTAATACAAAAAGAAAATATAAACATTTCATAATTCTTGTTTTGGTTTTTGTTCTTTTAATTAGTGGAATTTTTCTTAATTTGGATCGAATTGAGCTAAGGATTAAAGGATATGATCGACAGGATACCAATCTTATTTTAAATTTAGATCAGGAAAAAGTAGATGCGATTCTAGATTATGATTCAATCATCAAGTTTTCTAAATGGGATCAAATAAAAAACAATCAAAACTATGTTTATTATGATCGTTATAGAAAAATCAACAAAGAGTCAACAAAAGAAATCGTTTCCTATGTGGATGCTTATATAAAATTAAAGGATGCTTTGGATGATTTAGGTTATTCAAGTAAAATCCTTTTTAAAAATAGTGATCTTTATTCAATTGCAAATTTACGGCTTTTAGTGAATCAAAAAATCAGTTATCAGAAAGCTAAAAAATATTTAAAGATTCATGGTGTACAAATTGCAGATTTATCTAAATATGTAAAATCAGAACAGGATCCTTTAAAAGCGATTTTATCCATTTCTTATTCAATGATTGATTCATCGAAGAGTTCGGATCGTGTTTATGAAATTCAAAATCCGAATCAATTGGTATTGATTAAAAAAGGCTTTGTGGTTCGTTCGGATTATGTACCTTCAAATTTACGAAAAGTTGATATCCCTTATGAAACGGAAAAAGGGCAGATGCAAGATGAAGCAGCCAAAGCGCTTGAAGATATGTATGCGGATGCGAAAACAAAGGGATATGAACTTGTCGTCAAAAGTTCTTATCGTTCGTATGAAGAACAATTGGCAATCTATAATGAATATTTTTCAATCTATGATGCGGACTATGCGGCAAGTCTAGTCAGTACACCAGGTTCAAGTGAACATCAGCTTGGTTTAAGTGTGGATTTAACCAGTCAAGATGTTGTTGATGGAACTTATTCAACCTTTGGTGAAACAAAAGCTTACAAATGGGTAGAAAAGAATGCTTATAAATATGGATATATCTTACGTTATCCAGAAAATAGATCCAGTCAAACCGGAGCGACCAATGAGCCTTGGCATTTCCGTTATGTAGGCAAGAAAGCAGCCAAAGAAATTTATAAAAACAATTGGACGCTTGAAGATTATATTTTAGCTCATGGCTTTACGTATGAAATGACAATACAATAAGAAGCTTTTTATGTTTTCATAAAGAGCTTTTTTTTGTGCAATGAATTGTACTGTGGAATTTTTGCACAAAGTAATGAACCATCATGGCCTGGTTTATTCCTATGACTCTAGAGATAATTAAATCAATAGAGGAGAGGTAAATATGGAACAAAGACAATTGAAAGAACTCCAAATCTTATCTGCAAACATACGAATTGATATTTTAGAAATGTTGGTACATTGTGGACAAGGTCATTTGGGAGGCGCTATGTCATTGGTTGAAACAATGGCAGTTTTATATGGGAAACAACTTCATGTAAATCCAAAAGATGCTAAGATGGAGGATCGTGATCGCGTTGTTTTATCAAAAGGACATGCTGGTCCCGTATGGTATGCAACCTTAGCAGAGCAAGGATTTTTTCCAAAAGAATGGTTATTTACATTAAACCAAGGTGGTACGAACTTACCTTCGCATCCAGATCGTATAAAAACACCGGGCGTGGATATGACAACTGGTTCTTTAGGCCAAGGTACATCAACAGCTGCTGGGATTGCAACGGCGCAAAAAATGAAAGGCTCAAATCGATATACCTATTTAATTGTTGGAGATGGCGAATTAAATGAAGGGCAATGTTGGGAAGCATTCCAGTATCTTGCTGCGAATCGCTTACACCAATGTATTGTGATGATTGATGATAATAAACGGCAATTGGATGGCTATACGAAAGATGTATTAAATCCTTTTTCAATTCCTGAAAAGATGAAAGCCTTTGGTTTTCATACACAAGTTGTAAAAGGGGATGACATTGAAGCGATTGATGAAGCAATCAATCAAGCCAAAGAAATCAAAGACCAAGCAGTTTGTATTGTTTTAGATTCAATCAAAGGTCGTAGTGTGAAATACTTTGAGGATATGGTTTCCAATCATAGTGTGAAATTTAACAATGAAGAAGTTATTGCAGAAGCCAATAAAGCCATTGAAGGATTTGAAAAATGGATTGAGGAGGAACAAGCATGTTTAAATTAGTTCAAGATCGAAGCCAAAATGGACAAGAATTACGTGGTGTTGTCGTTCAAACGATTCAAGATTTGATGGAATCGAATACGAAAGTCGTTGCCCTTGAAGCGGATTTAGGTGGTGCCAGTAAGTTTACCGATATTCAAAAAAGTCATCCGGATCGTTTTGTACAATGTGGTATTGCCGAAGCCGATATGATTGGTATTGCAGCTGGTTTATCTTCGGAAGGTTTTATTCCTTTTGTGCATACCTTTGCGCCATTCTCTACACGTCGTGCTTTTGATCAAATCTATTTATCTTGCGCTTATGCCAAAAATACCATTAATATCTATGGCTCAGATCCTGGTTTTTGCGTAGGAACCAATGGAGGTACGCATACAAGCTTTGAAGATATAGCCTTGATGCGTTCGATTCCAGATGCCCTTGTCGTAGATATAGCGGATGCAAGTCAATTGGAATGGTGTATTCGTCAATTAAGTACAATGAGCGGGGTTCATTATTTTCGTGCCAATCGTAAACCGGTTCGACAAGTCTATGAAGCAAATTCTACCTTTGAATTTGGAAAAGGTAATGTCTTAAAAGATGGAAAAGATGTCTTAATTATTGCCTGTGGGCAAGTTGTAAGTGATGCTTTAGATGCTGCAGAAAACTTAGAAAAAGAAGGCATTTCTTGTGAAGTTATTGATATGTTTACGATTAAACCATTGGATGTTCCTTTAATTCTTGAAGAAATCAAAGATAAAAAAGCTTGTGTGACTTTTGAGAATCATTCAATCATTGGTGGCTTAGGAAGTGCTGTTGCAGAAGTATTGGCTGAAAATGGTATTTCGATTCCATTTAAACGTCATGGTGTTCAAGATCGATTTGGACAAGTTGGATCACCAGCTTTCTTACAAAAAGAATATGGGTTAACGGCAAGCGATTTAGAAAAGACCATTCGTTTCTTATTAAAATAGGAAGAAGGGATTTTGTGAAAAAGATTCACTCAATTGTATGTTGCTGTGGACAAGGCTTAGGAAGTTCAATGATTATGGAAATGAACGTGAAGAAAGTCTTAACATCTTTATCTTTGACAAATATTTATGTTTCTCATGTTCCACTTGCAGAAGCTTCGATGGATAAAGGGGATCTCTATATTTGTGGTTTAGATGTTGCACCGCAATTAAAAGCATATCCTCGTGTCATTGTTTTAAAGAATATCATTATGTATGATGAACTTGAAGAGAAGCTGACGCAAGCTTTCGAACAATCAAAGGATACATTCTATATAAAATAAGTAATAGGTAGCGATAACTTATCCAATGAGTCTAGGCAAATTGGAATAGTTTTGGCTACCTGTTTTGAATTTACAAGCGTCAAAAAAAGTGAAAAAATAAAGGTACAAAGAGGTGAGAGTGATGTTAAGAATGAAGGTGAAATCCTTCTCTAAAATGGTGATGGATTATTCACAAATGGAGGAAGTGTTGAAAATTGCGATTCAACAATTAAAAGAAAAAAATTCCTATGATTATTTACGCGATGATTTGAAGAGTCAATACGATGATAATGTTATTTTTTATTGGACAATGTTTGTGGGAATCAATGCATTAGTTTTTATGTCGATTTTAATTAGTATTGGTTATGTTTGGGCTTTTGCGTATTGGAGATCTTTATTTATTTTTATTTGTAGTGCCTTTGTTGAATTAATTGTTCTTTATCGAGGATTTCGTCAATTATCTGAATGCATTGCGATTTCAAAATGTTTAAGTATTATCAGCTATGAAAGACCGGATTTATTTCGATCTGAGCTTCTACAAAATCTAACAAATGAGAATGACAAGTAGTCATTCTTTTTTTTGTGCATGAGTATGATGGATTGATGTTTATCAAGCGTATACAAATAAAAAATTTAATGATAAAATAATCCCATATCTAAAAAGGAGAGAAGTATATGAGTTATCAAATGCGCGTTTGGATCGCAGGTGCAAAAGGCCGTTTAGGGCACGCATTATGCGAAGCATATGAAAACAATTCCGATTTTAAATTGTTAAAAAGTGATAAAGAAGTACCGGTAGAGGACTTAGAAGAAGTATTATTATTTGCGAATGTCAGTCGCCCCAATGTCATTATCAATTGTGCAGGTTTGACAGATGATCGAATTTGTGAAGAAAATCCCGATGAGGCTTATCGAATCAATGCCTTAGGGGCTCGTAATCTAGCGATTGCTGCCCGTCGTTTGGATGTGAAAATGGTTCAAATTTCAACGGATGATGTTTTTGGTGGACAACATAATAAAGCCAAAAATGAATTTGATTTTCCAACTCCAACAACCGTTTATGGAAAAAGTAAATTAGCTGGAGAAGATTTAGTTAAATCGTTAACGGATAAACACTTGATTATTCGTAGTTCTTGGCTATATGGCCTTGGTACACAGGATTTTGTGGATTATATTTTAGAGAAAGCAAAATCGTCAGAAGATATTGAATTGCCTTATGAATCTTATTCAACGCCTACAAGTGCTGGAGCTTTAGCCGGATTTGTTGAAAAGTTAATTGAAACGGATGAATATGGTATCTTCCATGCAAGTTGTGAAGGTGGATGTTCTCGTGCTGATTGGGCTAGAGAAATTCTTCGTTTTACAGGACATGCCAATATTGCGGTACGTACAAGTAATATTGAACGCATCAAACCACCATTTACCTTATTGGATAACATGATGATGCGTATTACAGGTGTTTATCAAATGCCAGAATGGAAAGAAGAGCTCCATGCTTATTTAAAGGAGATGAATCATGAAGAAGAATAAAGGAAAAAAACAATTCGGGCTAACAACCCAGATTTTTATTGCCTTGATTGTAGGGGCAATTGTAGGAGCAATCATTAATAATTTCTTTGCCGATATTCCTTTTGTCAATAATGTGATTGTTGAAGGTGTCTTCTATGTTGTAGGACAAGGATTTATTAGTTTAATGAAAATGTTGGTTGTACCATTGGTTTTTTGTTCCATTGTATGTGGTGCAGCCGCAATTGGAGATACCAAGACATTAGGAAGTGTTGGTGTTCGTACGATTGCTTTCTATTTATGTACAACAATGTTAGCTGTTGCAGTAGCTTTAGGTGTTGCTTCTCTTATTAATCCAGGAATTGGATTGGATATGAGTGCCGTTGAAAATGTAAAAACGACGGTTGATAGTGCAAGTACAAGTACGGATGTTACAATGGTTGATACGCTTTTAAATATCATTCCAACCAATCCAATTGCTTCTTTAGCAAATGGTGAAATGTTACAAATTATCTTCTTTGCGTTAATTGTAGGTGTCATTCTAGCTAAATTAAAAGACAAAGTTCAAATTGTGACGAACTTTTTCCAACAAGGCAATGATATCATGATGGAAATGACAATGATGATCATGAAGATTGCACCAATCGGTGTTTTCTGTTTGATTGGAAGAACCTTTTCGCAACTAGGATTTAGTGCCATGGTGCCAATGTTTAAATATATGATTACAGTAGTTCTTGGCTTAGGTGTTCAATGTTATGTTGTTTATATGATCATGTTAAAAGTCTTTACAGGTTTAAATCCATTTAAATTTGCCAAGAAATTCTTTTCTGTACAAGCTTTTGCCTTTAGTACCGCAACTTCGAATGCAACGATTCCATTAAATATTGATACGCTTGAAGAAAAAATTGGTGTATCTCGTAAAATTTCTGGTTTTACGATTCCATTGGGTGCAACAATCAATATGGATGGAACTTCCATTATGCAAGGGGTAGCCGTTGTCTTTGTAGCCCAAGCCTTTGGAATTCAATTGACGCCAGGGGATTATTTAACGGTTATTGCGACAGCTACTTTAGCTTCAATTGGTACAGCTGGTGTTCCTAGTGTTGGTTTGATCACTTTGGCTATGGTATTTGATTCCGTTGGTTTACCAGTGAGTGGTATTGGTTTAATTATGGGAATTGACCGTATTCTTGATATGTTACGTACGGCTGTTAATATTACCGGTGATGCAGTTTGTACAACCATTGTTGCTAAACAAAATGGTGAATTGGATAAAGAAGTCTTTAACAAAGATTAAAAAAGTGTTAAGCTTAATTTAATAAAAAAAGAGGGTGCCAGTGTTTCTGGCTGAGATAAGACTTTCAAGTCTTGACCGATTACCTGATTTGGATAATGCCAACGTAGGGAAATATTCGCAAGTCTTGTGGGATATCACTTTGTTGGTATCCCTCTTTTTTTTAAGAAGGAGGACGTATGAAAACTTATTTAGAAAATGTTCGAAAGAACCAACCATTAATTCACAACATTACCAATTATGTAACAGTTAATGATGTAGCCAATGTGATTTTGGCCATTGGAGCAAGTCCGATTATGTCGGATGAACCGGAAGATGTAGAAGAAATCACATCCATTTGCCAAGGTTTAAACATTAATATTGGAACCTTAAATCAATCCAGTATCAAAGGAATGATGAAAGCGGGGAAAAAAGCGGAAAGCTTAGGCCATCAAATCTTATTGGATCCGGTTGGAGCAGGTGCTAGTTCTTTGCGTACGAATACGGCATTACAATTGATGGAGAATTTATCGTTTACAGCAATTCGTGGAAATATTTCTGAAATTAAAACCCTTTGTTTAGGAACGGCAAGTACCAAAGGGGTTGATGCCAATCAAGCCGATGTGATTACAGAAGAAAATTTGGATGCGATGGTTCATTTCGCAAAAGAATTTGCGAAGGCTTCTAATTCGATTATTGCGATTACTGGTGCTATTGATTTGGTTGCGGATGCCAATCGTTGTTATGTGATTCGAAATGGAAGAAAAGAAATGGGAAAAATAACTGGAACAGGTTGTCAATTATCGGGTTTAATGACGGCTTTTATGGCTGCAAATCCGGATCATCTTTTAGAAGCCTGCGCGGCAAGTGTTTGTGCCATGGGCTTAGCTGGTGAAATTGCTTATACGCATTTAGAAAGCTATGAAGGTAATTCAAGTTATCGCAATCGAATTATTGATGCCATTTATCATATGGATGGAGAACAGCTTGAAAAAGGAGCTAAATATGAAATCCGATAGTCTTTTATTGTATGCAGTGACGGATCGTTCTTATTTAGGGAAGAAAAGCTTAAAAGAGAAGGTCGAAGAAATAATCGAAGGGGGCGCAACCTTTATCCAATTACGTGAAAAGAATTTAAAGGACAAAGATCTTTTAGAAGAAGCAATAGAAATTCAAGCTTTATGTAAAAAAGCTAAAATTCCTTTTGTGATTAATGATGATGTAAATTTAGCAATTAAAATTAATGCGGATGGTGTTCATGTAGGACAAAATGATATGGAAGCTAAAAAGGTAAGAGAACTATTGGGACCGGATAAAATTCTTGGAGTCTCTGCGCAAACGGTTCAACAAGCCTTATTAGCTGAAGAAATGGGGGCCGATTATTTAGGTGTTGGTGCTGTTTTTCCAACCAATTCAAAGGATGATGCACAAGAGGTTTCCTTTGACACGCTTAAAGCAATTTGTGATGCAGTTCAAATTCCAGTGATTGCGATTGGGGGCATCAGTCAATCAAATGTTCTTGAATTAAAAGGCAGTGGTATTGTAGGGGTTGCAGTCATTTCGGCTTTATTTGCGCCAGAAGATAGTCGACTTGCAACGCAAGAATTAAAAGCAAAGGTTCAAGCATTGTATGTCTAAAGGCATCTTATTCGATGTGGATGGAACACTTCTTGATTCCATGAAAATATGGGATGAATTAGCAAGTCGTTATTTGAATTCCATAGGCATTCATCCGGATTCTGATTTAGCTTCCATTGTTTATCCGATGACTTTAGAAGAATCTTCTGCTTATTTGAAAAAGCGATATGATCTCAAAGCTTCTCCAAGTGAAATTCAAAGTTCTATTTTAAAGCTATTAAGAAAGTATTATGAACAAGAGGTTCAATGTAAAAAAGGAGTCCTTTTTTATCTTCAACAATTCAAAAATGCAAAGATACCCATGGGAATTGTATCCATTGGAAAAACCGAACTGATCGAAGCTGCTTTTAAACGTTTAGGAATTGATGATTTTTTTGATTTTATTTTAACCTGTGATACATATCAAACCAGTAAAAAAGAGAGTTTGATTTATGAAATTGGAAAAGAAAAATTAGCTTGTCATGAAGTCTATGTTTTTGAAGATGTTTTACAAGCTATTCAATCCGCAAAAAAAGCGGGATGTATCACAATTGCGATTGAAGATGAGTCGAATCGAAAAGATCAGATGAAATTGAAATATGAGGCAGATTTTTATCTTGAAAAGTATACAAAGAATAGTGATGTTTTAGAAACGATAATGAGGTAATTATGAAAACAGTATGTACAATTGCGGGAAGTGATTCCAGTGGAGGCGCAGGCATTCAAGCTGATATTAAAACAATGACAATGAATGGTGTTTTTGCGACAAGTGCAATTACGGCTTTGACAGCGCAAAATACGATGGGGGTCTATGATATTTTGAATGTTGATGCCGATTTTTTGGCAAAAGAGATTGATGCGATTTGCACAGATATATATCCCGATGCACTAAAGATTGGCATGGTATCAAAGGTTGAATTAATTCAAGTCATTGTTGAAAAAATAAAAAGCTATCGTTTGAAAAATATTGTGGTGGATCCAGTTATGGTAGCAACCAGTGGAGCTCGCTTAATTGATTCAGAAGCAATCAAAAAAATTAAAAAGGAATTGTTACCTTTGGCAACTCTTTGTACACCTAATATTCCTGAAGCAGAAATTTTGGCGGATCTATCGATTTTAAATGAAGAGGATATGGTTAAAGCAGCGCATATCATTTCCAAACGATACCATTGTGCCGTTTTATGTAAAGGTGGCCATCAAATCAATGAGGCGAATGATTTCTTAGTTTATGAAGATAAAGAGAAATGGTTTTATGGTAAAAGAATCGATAATCCCAATACTCATGGAACGGGGTGTACTTTATCTAGTGCCATCGCAAGTAATTTAGCCAAAGGCTATGATCTAGAGTGTTCGGTTCAAAGAGCAAAAGACTATATTTCAAAGGCTTTATCAGCAATGTTAGATTTAGGACAAGGCTCAGGTCCTTTAAATCATGCCTTTGATTTAACGGGCGAATTTGCCAAAGAAAAAGCTTTGGTTTAAAGCCAACACAAAGAGATTTTAATGGAATAGCCACGGTGCAACTTAGAAACGGGTTGCACCGATTTTTTTGTAGGTGTTCATGAAAATGAACACCATTGCTTTAGCAAGTTGAGCAATTGAAATTTGCGAAACAAAAAACCACCTGCTATGCGGGTGGAAGATAAAAAAGTTATACAAAGAAATCACCTATCCTTACTATAATGTAGATGTTCAAGCTACTTAAAAGAAAGGATAGGTGATTTCAATGGCTAACAAAGCATATTCTTTAGCCCATACGAAATGGATGTGTAAGTATCATATCATATTTACTCCAAAATATAGACGAAAAATAATATATAAGGAATATAGAAAAGATCTAGGAGAAATATTAAGAGAATTATGTAGATATAAGGGAGTAGAAATAATTGAAGGACATTTGATGCCGGATCATGTACATATGTTGGTTATGATTCCTCCGAAGTTATCGGTATCTGCGTTTATGGGGTATTTAAAAGAAAGATCTGATATTGCATGGAAAAATTAATTATAGCCGCAGAGAAAACTCCACCTTTTAGGCGGAGCTTTTATTAAACATTAAATTAGTTCTGACAATGAAAAAAATGCAGACCATCATTTGCGTGAACGATTTTACGGATGCGTATACTGTCCATGCTTTTTTGTATTTTTGCCGTATTGAATTGCAAATTTAGGGCAGTGATGTAAGCAGGAAAGGCACATAACGCATTGTGCCTTAACCCATTCAGGTTTATGGTTTTTGATTTGAATGGCTGCAATAGGACATTTTTTCTCACACAATCTACAGCCAATACAGCTATCTTCAACCGAAAAATGTTTTGTTCTACGCATTGAATCATATTCAATGTTGTGTCCTATCTTTGCTATTGGATATGGCAGCTTGTTTTTCATAAAGTCACCGCTGGGATTATCCTTAAGTTGATTGATAATATAATCAATTTCAATTTCGGCATTGTCATTTATTTGCTGAACCTTTTCTTTATTACTCAAATCAAAAATTGGAGTCCAAGTATCCGGCATTTTCACGCTGAATTTTGCGGACAATGATAAGCTTTTAGGAGCAAGAATATTATTTGCGAATTTTCCGGCCTGTCCCGGAGTTGTTCCGTAGGTTGCGATAAAAAATATATAGTCCGGCTTGTGGCTTAAATCTAATCTTTGTAAAAATTCAGTTACGATAATAGGCAATCCCCAAGCGTATGTGGGGCTTACTATACCTAACGTTTTGTATTTCTTAGCAAATGAGAAAATTTGTTTTTTATAGCAATCTGTAATAGAAACTGTAATGTCATTTGTTTCGACCGCGATTTTTTTGGCAACATATTTACTGTTTCCGGTTGCTGAAAAATATAAAATCATAATCTCTTTCCTTATCCAAGACCTGCAAATTTAACAAGAAGCGTATGCGGAATAAGCTTTGCAAGCAAGCGATAGCATTTATAAAATGTTCCAGTCGTGTAAACGGCTCTGCCTTTCTTTGCTGCTTTTAAGGATTTTAAGGCGGCAGTTTTGGGATCAATTACAGGTAATCGGCTTTGTCCTTTTGTTTGATCGTTTTTTGTCATTTCTGTGAGCATAAATCCAGGACACATAGCACAAACGTTTATGCGTTTGTCTTTGAGTTCCTCACGCAGTCCAAGAGAAAGTGCGGATACATAGGATTTCGATGCACAATAAACGATTAAGTTTGTATTTGGAACAAATGCAGAAGTTGAGGATACTTCCAAAATTGTGCCACCGTACATGATATATGGCAGACAGATCTTTGTGATTGCCGTTGCTCCTTTGCAATTTAGGTCAATGATTTTCAGCATACTTTCAAACTCCATATCCTCAAAAGTAGAACCGATTGACATACCTGCATCATTTATTAAAACTTTTATCTGCGGATTATTT
>CAVBLW010000021.1:0-10944 GCA_963596085.1 Bacteroidaceae bacterium
ATTCATTTCTTAAAGATTCATTTCATCGGATGGCATCTAATTTATAGCATCCTAAACAAAGATATTATGAATAGCTCTTTGACATTTTATTCATCCCATTTTAAGTATTTACGATTAATGACTTCCTTTGTTTTACTCTTAATATAATCAAGGCTTACCACATTATCTTCATAACCATTCAGAACATGTTTCTTTGCGAGTTTATCCGAATATTGATTGTATTTGTAAGCTTTATAATTATAGCGTTCTTCATAGATGTTATTTTGATTCCCTTCAAAATGAATGATGGTTGGAATCCATTGTACATTTTCAATCGAGATAGTATTCTCTTTTTTTACAAAATCAAATTTGATTTCACCGCCAATCGCATTATCCGTTGTCAACATACCACCAATGAAGTTTCCTAATGAATAGACACATAACATTTTATTTCCACTACTTCCATCAATCCATTCAACGGGCTGGATCGTATGAGGATGTGTACCAATCACAACGTCGACACCACAATCCGCAAACAATTGCGCGTAGTGTGTCTGTAAATCATTTGGTTCAAATGTATTTTCATCACCCCAATGCGCAGAAACAATCACGACATCACTAATTTTTTTTGCCTTTTCTACATCCGTTTTAATTTGCGTATCATCTAAATAGCGAACATTATAACTATTTGGTGCTTCAATTCCATTTGTTCCATATGTATAGGCTAGAAAACTAAATGTAATGCCTTTTTTCTTAAATGTTGGAATAGTATCATAAGCTTCTTGAGAGTCATATACACCATTTGTAACGATGTTTGTTTGTTTAAAGGTATTCAGCTCATTGATAATTCCTTGTTCCGATTGATCAAGGCAATGATTGGTTGCTAGATTGACTAAATTAAATCCAGTATCTTCTAAATTTTTGGCAATCTCACTCGGTGAATTAAAGGTCGGATATCCAGATAATCCAAGATCCTCTCCACCGAGCACGGTTTCTTGATTGATAAATGAGATATCGCTATTTTGCGCATCTTCTTTAAAATTCGAATACATTTTTGTGAAATCGTATGTTCCATCACTTTGAAGTGCATCATTATAGACCGTATCATGAATCAGATTATCGCCTACCCCCATAAAGGAAACCGTTGTTTCACTTGTACTTGCTGAAGTAGATGATGTTTCTTTTGTTGAACTTGAAAACAAGCCCTTAATAAGGAATATGAGTAAAGCTAAAACAAGGATAAATCCTATAATTAGAATCAATAAGTGTCCAATATTTACTTTTCGTTTATTTTTTCGAGCCATGATATTCCTCCAAAGTCCAATTGTTTTTATAAATCGTAGTTGCAACTTTCTTCCCTACATAACGGATATGCCACGATTCATATCCGTAGCGTGTTACATCGACTTTATCTTCTGGATAACGTAAGATGAAACCATATTTATGCATGTTTTTTAATATCCAGTCGTAGCCATCATAATTTTCAATTTCATTAAAATTATAGCCATTAAAAGTAATGTCGATACTCAATCCTGAATTGTGTTCACTTTGTCCTGGTCGCGCATAATATGTATCGGCATAATCTTCCCCATTCGTGCTTGCATAATAATCCCATAAACCTTTTTGATAATCATAACTTCTATATCCAGCAATGGCACGAATATCGATACCTTCTTTTTTGGCTGCTTCACAAAATTTTAAGTAAGCATCATAGACTTCTTTTCTAAGTTCAATTTGATCAACCGTTTGACAAGAATAGTCTTCTCCTTGTACACAGGCATATTCTTCTACTGAAACCAAATCGCTTGGCGTATAACCCTCTGGTAATGCATAGAATTTATTAACAAGTAAAGCCATATCACTGTCATCTTCGATTACAGTGGTTTGAGCGTAGGGTTCAAGATCCATATCACAATTCACTTGTAAAACTCTCTTTTTAAGATTTTTTACTTTTGTATATGTCGCATATCGCTTTGCGTTTTCTGGACGATAATTCGATAAAGAAGTGATGGTATCAATGTCTTCTTGACTCATACCATTTTCTTTTAGTACATCGACTCCCTCTGTTGTTGAAGTCGTTTCGCTTTGTTTTTCTTCATTTGATGTAAATAGACTAGATACCGTTTTAATAATGCCAAAAAGCATAAAAGCGATAAGAATACATCCAAATACTAAGATGAGTCTATTTCTTGTCTTTTTTCTTATTTTTTTATTTCCCATGCTTAAATCCCTCTGTAAAAGTATAACACTAAAAAGATTTTGCTTATAAAATAATAAAAGAGTTTTTCCTAAAATCTATGAAGTAAATTTTAGGAAAAATCCAAAAGCTTGTTGAGTATATTCGGTATATCATCCACCAAAGATTCACATAATACGTATTTTAATAATACGTATTAATTGATACAATAATAGTGCAAGGAGGACTACATATGCCAACGACGTCTAAGGATATGGAACGAATTATCCTTGCGGATGGATGGGTGTTCAAAAGGCAAGTGGGTTCCCACAAGCAGGTCTCGAATGACTCTGCTTGGCTTTATTTATAAAGGAGGCTAGAAGAGTGTTGTCAATTTATCCGGCATGTTTTTATGAAGAAGACAATGGCTATTCGGTAATTTTTCCTGACTTTAATTATTTGTCAACTTGTGGAAGTACTTTACAAGAAGCTATGGAAATGGCCGTTGATTGTCTTGCAGGAACTTTATTTAGTGCGAAAATTGATGGAGAAGATATTCCCGAACCTTCAGGAATTGAAAATATTGATGCAAAAAAAATATCTAAAGAACTTGGCTTTGAAAATAAAAATAATTTTGTAAATTTTATATCGGTTGATGTTGATGAATACGCAAAAACACATTTTAATAGAGCAGTAAAAAAGACATTAACGATTCCTGAATGGTTAAACGAAGCAGCCATAAGTAAAAGAATCAATTTTTCAAAAGTTCTTCAAGAAGCTTTAATCGCAAAACTACATTCTAAATAATTCGAATTATAAAATCAGGTGTATTACTTACCAAAATGGGTAGGAAATACACCTAAAAGCCAACGTCCAGAAATGGGTCAAGGTGGTGGTGATTCCTCATTGGATGTAAAAGATTTCCGAGCAAGAGTCCTTATGAGGGAGAAGTGTATGCAATAATAGCCGCCTTATTTGGGTCTAGCATGCTGTTGGAACTCTTTTCTATTGAGGGAAATTAAATAAGAATGATATTTTCTAATTAATCAAAGAAAAAGCAAAGAGAAAGAGGGGTTCATATATATGAGCAAAAAAGAAAATAAAAATAACGAATTTGATTATGATGCGTTCGATCCAAGATGGGACGAATATACAGAAAGATTTTTTCAAATAGAGGCAGAAAGCAAAGTTATTCGGAAAGAATTAGCAGAAGCAATAGAAAAAATTAAAGTGTATGGAAAAGCCAAAGATGTGCCAGAGGATAAAAAGTATTTGGTTGAAGATTTCAAAAAGAAATCAGATAAACTTGCTGAGCATATCATTAAAAGAAAAGCATTAGAAAAAGAATTCGAAAAATTTAATGATTATATGAAAGGCGGAAAGCCTGCCACAGACATACTATCCTAAAACTCTCTTAAGTTGTATTACCTGCCGAAATAAACGAGTAATACACTGTATTTACCCCTTCCTTTTGCGCTTTCTCATTAAAAGTGATACTGTTTTTCTATGAGAAAAAAAATAACGGTAGGTATTGTAAGTCATGTTGATGCAGGAAAGACAACCTGTATTGAAAGCATGCTTTATCAAACAAAGGAAATAAGAAAACTTGGAAGAGTCGATCATCAAGATGCCTTTCTTGATTATGATCAACAAGAAAGAGCTAGAGGCATTACCATTTTTTCCAAAGAAGCTTCCCTTACTTGGAAAGAAAATGAAATCTTCATTATTGATACACCCGGCCATGTGGATTTTTCCAGTGAAATGGAAAGAAGCTTACAAATTTTAGATTTAGCCATTTTATTAATTAATGGTCAAGATGGCATGCAAAGCCATACAGAAACCATTTGGAATTGTTTGAAGCAATACCAAATTCCCACTTTGATCTTTATAAATAAAATGGATATTAGCTATCATTCAAAAGAAGAACTTTTTCAAGATTTATTAGCGAAATGCAGTGAAAACTGTATTGATTTAGCTTCAGATTCAGCCAATGAGCAATGGGCCATGGTCAACGAAGATATCATGAATGCCTATATTGAAAAAGAAGAAATTCCTCTTTCACTTTGTCAACAAGCTGTTTTTAAAAGAGAAGCCTTCCCTTGTATTTTTGGTTCAGCCCTTAAACAAGAAGGAATTCTTACTTTATTGGATGCGATTGTTAATTACTCTTTAGAAAAAGAATATCCGCAAGAGTTTGGAGCAAAGGTCTATAAAATTACCAAAGATGAACAAGGAAATCGTTTAACACACCTAAAGGTAACAGGTGGAACTCTTCAAAACAAACAAAAAATAAATGATGAAGAAAAAGTTGATCAAATTCGTTTATATAAAGGCAAGAATTATGAAAGTGTACAAAAAGTCCAAGCAGGTACAATTTGTGTTGTGAAAGGACTTTCTTCTTTTGAAGTAGGACAAGGTCTCGGCATTGAAAAAGATAGTCCTCAACCTTTACTCAATGCCTATATGACATATCAATTGTTACTGCCAAAAGAAGTCAATCCTTTAGAAATGAAACAGGTTTGTGATCAATTAGCTCAAGAAGATCCACAGCTTCATATTCAATACAGTGAAGAAAATAAGACCATTTCAATTCGTTTAATGGGGGCCATCCAAATGGAAGTTTTAAGCAAATTAATCTATGAACGTAGTGGCATTCAAGTTGGATTTGGTCCTGGGCGTATCATATATAAGGAAACCATCAACAATTCGGTGATTGGAAAAGGACATTTCGAACCTTTACGTCATTATGCAGAAGTGCATTTAAAGCTTGACCCCCTTCCTAGAAATAGTGGATTAATTTTTGAAAGCAATCTTTCAAGTAATGAATTAGCCATCAATTGGCAGCGTTTGATTCTTACCCATCTTCAAGAAAAGGAACATCGTGGTATTTTAACTTGTTCTCCCATTACAGATTTAAAAATATCCGTTGTTGCTGGGAAAGCGCATTTGAAACATACCATGGGAGGCGATTTTAGACAGGCAACTTATCGGGCAATTCGTCAAGGTTTAATGAAGGCCGATTGTGTCCTATTAGAACCTTATTACGCATTCACACTAACGATTCCGACTTCCTCGCTTTCTAAAGCCTTATATGATTTAGAACGTAAAAAAGCCAGCTTTAAAATCACAGAATCCGATGAATCTTCTACGCGAATCGTAGGGAAAGGACCAGTTATTGAATTTACGAATTATCAACAAGATGTGATTGCTTATACCAAAGGTTTAGGTAAGTTTACTTGTAGCTTATCGGGTTATGATCTTTGTCATAATACGGAAGAGGTTCTAGAAAAAAGACAATATGATCCAGATCAAGATCGTTTTCATCCAAGTGGTTCTGTCTTCTGTAAGAATGGTTCCGGTTATTATGTACCTTGGAATGAAGCGGATGAACTCATGCATATTCAAGAAAAGAAACTTTCGCAAACAAGTTATCATGCTTCAAAATATACCATCAGTGATGAAGAAGCCAAAAGAGTCTTTCAAAATATGTCCGGTCAAAATAAAAATACGAAAAAACAGCCCAAAAAGAAAGCAAAAGTGGATGCTTCAAAACCATTAAAAGTACAACCCACAAAACCAATTTGTGTAGTCATTGATGGTTACAATCAATTATTTGCTTGGGATGCGTTTAAAAAAATTGATCAAAGAGATATTGGTTCTGCTAGAGATCAACTCATTGATTGGGTTTCAAATTATCAAGGCTATCGCAATTGCCGTGTCATTCTTGTCTTTGATGCTTATCGAATCAAGAACAGTGAAGCGCGTAATTATAAACGTGGTGGCTTAGAAATTGTATATACCCAATACAATCAAACAGCGGATAGCTATATTGAGCGTTTGGTTTCTGAATTAAAAAAAGACTATCAATTAACAGTCGCTTCGAGTGATGGACTCATTCAAAATTCCATTCTAGCACAAGGTTGTCAAAGAATGAGTGCTCGAGAATGTGAAAATGCGATCCTAAGCGTTAATGAAACCGCCCTAAAATTGTATAAAGAAAAACTTCAATCCGGTTTTTAAAAAACACTCCCCAGGGAGTGTTTTCTTATGCAAAAACTTCTGCTAAACGTGCCATGACTTCTTTCATGTGCTCTTCATCCATGTTCAAATAATTCAATACAAGAATATTTTGGTATTGCTTTGGATTGCCAATACAAAACTCCGATAAACAAGACAGATTGATTCCTTTTTGACGTGCTTTCCATTTGATTTCAAGATCAGACATTCGCGTATTAATCCGTACAAGCAAATGCGTACCACTTTCAACCCCACTAATTTTTTCGAATGGAATTCCTTTTGTTTCATTTAAGCTTTTTAACATCATTTCTCCCTGTTTTTGATAATATTTGCGCATTCGATTTAAATGACGACAAAAATAGCCTTCTTTGATAAATCTTGCCAAAGTATATTGTTCAAGATTGGAAGATGTATTTGAAAAAAAGTTCGCAGTGCTAACATATTGATTTAATAATTTTTCTGGAAGGACCATATAACTAATTCGAATCGCTGGACTTAAAGTCTTACTAAATGTATTCATATAAATAACTCTTTGAGTATGATCCAAGCCATAAAGTGCGGAAATAGGACGTCCTCGATAACGAAATTCGCAATCGTAATCATCTTCAATAATATAGCGATTGTTATCCATCTCTAACCATTTTAATAATTGTTGACGTCTTTTTGCCGACATGACCGTTCCTAAAGGATAATGATGTTCAGGTGAAACATGTAAGACACTCGCACGACTCTTTTGAAGAGAGTTCATTAATATTCCTTCTTCATCCATTTCACTCCATGTCCACTGTACACCATATTCTTCATAAATATGAGGAATCTTACGATAACCTGGATTTTCAACACCATAAATGGAATCTTTAGGCAACAATTCAATCAATTTTGAATATAAGTATTCAATACCTGTTCCAATCACAATGCAATCTGATGATACTACAATTCCTCTTGAATGATATAAATGTTTGGCAATTTCTAAACGTAACTCTTGGCTGCCTAAAAATTCTCCTCTTCGCATTAAATTGACTTGATAGTCTGCAAGCACATTGCGCATAACTCGTGTCCACATAGAAAAAGGAAATTTTTCATAAACGGCTGTATTTGCACAAAAATTCGCAAACCAACTTTCTTCCTCTTCTGCTTTTGGTGGTTTCACCGGAATGTTTTGGTATCTAAGTTGTGGCGTAAAATTGGATACCACAAAGTATCCACTTCTTTCTTTTGATACAATATATCCTTCCATGATTAATTGCTCATAGGCATTCATTACGGTTTTTATACTAATATGGTTAGCTTCGGATAACTCCCTTTTTGAGGGCAATTTGCTTCCTTCTGCAAGGTTTCCATTTAGAATATCGGCTTTCAGACATTGATATAAATATTCATATTTGGATTGTTTTTCTCTTTGATTAAAATCATAGATCAATATCATTTCTGATCTCCTTTTATTTAAATTTACTGGTTCTTTTATCCATACCAGTTGTGAATATAATTTGATTATACACAAAACAAACAGGAGGTACTACTTATGAATGAAAAATTAAAAGAAAGTTATGGCTTATATATTGATGGCCAATGGAGAGAAGCCTTTGATGACAATGTCTTTACCAGTACAAATCCAGCGAATGGCGAAATCCTCGCAAAATGTGCCGAAGCTACACAGGAAGATGTTGATGCAGCTGTTGATGCTGCATGGCGTGCTTATCCTGCTTGGAAGCAAACCACAAAAGAAGAGCGTGCCCATATTTTAGATCAAATCGCCGAACGCATTGAAGCCAATGCGCAATGGCTTGCAACGGTTGAAACAATGGATAATGGAAAGCCAATTCGTGAAACAACCACAATTGATGTACCCTATTCTGCACGTCACTTCCATTATTATGCTAGCTTAATTCGTACGGATGAAGGCAGTGCTTCCATCTTAGATGGCAATATGATGAGCTTAGTTCTTCGTGAACCCATTGGTGTTGTTGGTCAAATCGTTCCTTGGAATTTCCCTTTCTTAATGGCTGCATGGAAATTAGCACCAGCTTTAGCTGCTGGCGATTGTGTCGTATTTAAACCATCTTCTTCTACTTCTTTAAGTATCCTTGTCTTTATGGAGTTGATTGAAGATCTTCTACCAGCTGGTGTTTTGAATATTGTAACCGGTGCTGGTGGTAAGTCTGGTCAATATTTATTGGATCATCCAAACCTTAGTAAACTCGCATTTACTGGATCAACAGAAATTGGTAAGAGTATCGCAACCGCTGCAGCGGACAAATTGATTCCAGCGACTTTAGAGCTTGGTGGAAAGAGTGCCAATATTATCTTTAATGATTGTAATTGGGATATGGCCATTGATGGAGTTCAATTGGGAATCTTATTTAACCAAGGACAAGTTTGTTGTGCTGGTTCAAGAGTTTTTGTACAAGAAGATATTTATGATCAATTTGTAGATGAATTAGTCAAAGCATTCCAAAAGGTAAATGTTGGTAATCCATTAGATCCAGAAACACAAATGGGTTCTCAAGTTAATAAGCGTCAAGCTGAAAAAATTCTTTCTTATGTGAAAATTGCCCAAGAAGAAGGAGCAAGCATTGCTTGTGGTGGTGATTTCTATACAGAAAACGGATGCGACAAAGGAAGCTTTGTCAAGCCAACCTTAATCACAAATGTCACAAATGATATGCGTGTAGCTCAAGAAGAAATCTTTGGTCCAGTTGCCGTTGTAATTAAGTTTAAAACCGAAGAAGAAGTCATCGCTATGGCCAATGATTCCTCTTATGGATTGGGTGGTGCAGTATGGACACAAAATTTAAATCGTGCGCTTCGTGTTTCACAAAGTATTGAAACGGGTCGTGTTTGGGTCAATACCTATAATCAAATCCCTGAAGGTGCTCCATTTGGTGGATATAAACAATCTGGAATTGGTCGTGAAAACGATAAATCCATTTTAGATGCTTATAGTCAAACAAAAAATATTATGATTAATCTCAATGAATGTCCTTCTGGATTCTATCCAAAAAAAGATTAATTTTGCATGAATAAAGCATTCCAATTGGAGTGCTTTATTTGTTTAATAAATCAACAATTAAAAAAGATGTCATGCCTAAGGCACAACATCATTAATCATCATCTCTAGCCTGTGATTTATACAATAAATCCATTTTCATTTCATAATAACTTGGTGACATATCTAAATAATGTACATGCGGATTATCAAAACGAAGTTCAGATTCCCAAATTTCTTCCGTTAATTGTTTATGCACATAATCTCTGATTTCATCTAAAGACTCTGTTTCCATCACACGATTTCCATCTTTAATAACTAATTGTTGTAAAGGACGAATCGTGAAATTTTCATATCGTAAATTTTTCCATGGTTTTTTTGAATCGACATATCGATATGGTTTGGAGCAATCTACTTCTTCATCCATCTTTGTCAACAAATCAGAGATTGCTCTTCCTTCTTGATCATAGACACGATAGACTTTTTTTCTTCCTGGATTGGTAATCTTTTCCACTGTTTCTGAAATTTTAATTTTTGGAACCTTTTTCCCATCTTTTTCAATTTCAACAATTTTATAAACTGCGCCAAATACAGGATCACTTTTTGAAGTAATTAAACGTTCACCAACGCCAAAACTATCAATTTGACCACCTTGGTCTAAGATTGAAGTAATTGTATATTCATCCAAACTATTTGAAGCTATAATAATACAATCCTCACAACCTGCTTCATCCAACATTTTTCGAACTTTTCGTGAAAGATAAGCTAAGTCACCCGAATCCAAACGAACACCTTTTAAACGTTTTCCCATTGGTTCTAATACTTCTTTAGCTACTCGAATTGCATTTGGTACACCAGATTTTAAAACATCATAAGTATCAATTAATAAGACCGTTCCATCTGGATAGGTTTGAGCAAATTTCTTAAAAGCCGTATATTCATCCTTTTGATACATGACCCAACTATGTGCCATAGTACCACTCAAAGGAATATTAAACATTTCACCTGCTAAAACGGTTGCGGTTCCAACCGCTCCACCAATATAGGCAGCTCGTGCACCATAAACAGCAGCATCCATATTATGTGCGCGTCTAGCTCCAAAATCAGAAACCGAACGTCCTTTCGCACTACGTACAATTCGACTTGCTTTGGTTGCAATTAAAGATTGATGATTTACTTGAGCTAAAATTGCTGTTTCAATTAATTGTGCATCAATTAAAGGCGCATGCACTGTAATTACAGGTTCATTCGGATACATAATCGTACCTTCTCTAAAGGCATAGACATCCCCTGTAAAATGATAAGATTTTAAATATTCTAGAAATTCTTTACTAAATAAATGTAAAGAATCTAAATAATCAATATCCTCTTGATCAAAATGTAAACCTTCAATATATTCAATCACTTGTTCCAAACCTGCAAAAATGGCATATCCACCATTGTCTGGATTCTTCCGAAAGAAAACATCAAACGTAACATAATGATCATTGTTTTTTTCTTCTAAATATCCATTAGCCATCGTCAACTCATATAAGTCCATGACCATACTGATATTTCTTCGATCATAAATTGTTTTCGTCATAATTCGCTCCTGTAAAATATTGACTCCATTATACCCCTATTTACGTACTTTTTACAAAAGTGTTTGTGAAATGACACATTATTTTTCGAACATTTTGATATATAAAAACTGAAGTCATTTCTAACTTCAGCAATCCTTATACATTTATTCTGATAAATATGCTTTTACTTGTTCTTCCGATATTTCTAAAACAAGGGCAATTTG
>CAVBLW010000022.1:0-36077 GCA_963596085.1 Bacteroidaceae bacterium
AAGCCATTGATGGAGATAATCAAATGCATTTAGATTATACAGAAGATGTGATGAAGATCATGACCGATTGTCGAAAAGAATGGAATTTAGTTTATCCAGAGGAAGAATAAAGATGATTTATACAGTAACATTTAATCCATCGATTGATTATATTTGTCGGGCAGAACATTTTGCTTCCGGTAAAATCAATCGAACAAATTATGAGAAATTTCTTCCGGGAGGAAAGGGAATTAATGTATCCATTGTTTTGAAAAATTTAGGATTTGATAGCCAAGCGCTTGGATTTGTGGCTGGATTTACCGGTAAAGAAATCGAGAATATGTTAAATAAAATGAACGTTCATCATTCAATGATTGAAGTCAAAGATGGATTGTCTCGAATTAATGTCAAAATGAAATCAGATGACGAAACAGAAATTAATGGGCAAGGTCCAAAAATAACGGAGGAAGACATCCAAAAATTAATGAAGCAGTTAGATTTATTAACTGAGGAAGATATTTTGGTTATTTCTGGTAGTGTACCTTCCTTTTTGCCAAGTGATATTTATGAACAAATTATGGAACGATTAGCAAATCGAGGAGTCATGATTGTTGTAGATGCAGAAAGGGACCTACTAAAGAATGTTTTAAAGTATCATCCCTTTTTAATCAAACCAAATAATCATGAATTGAGTGAAATCTTTCATGTTGTTATTGAAACGAAAGCAGATTGCATAAAATATGCAGAAAAATTACAAGAATTAGGTGCAAGAAATGTATTTGTATCAATGGCAGCAGATGGTGCTGTATTTGTAGGAGAGGATGGTTCAACCTATCAGTCAGAAGCTCCAAAAGGTAAACTAATTAATTCAGTTGGCGCAGGCGATTCAAGCGTAGCTGGATTTATCAGTGCTTATTTGGAAACCAAAGATTTCCGAAAAGCCTTTTTACAAGGTATATGTACTGGAAGTGCAAGTGCATTTTCTGAAGATTTTGCAACAAAAGAAGAAGTGAATAAATTATTACAAGAATTAAAAAAATAAACTCCTGAATAGGAGTTTAAAATTTTTTATAGAGGGCTTTACAGAAATCAGAATAACTTTTAGCATCCGCAATCTTTTGAATAATTTCTTCATCTTTAACAATTGTAAGGATTTCATCATAGATGCGAATCAAAGTGTTATTTTCACAATCGATCTCACTTGGAATTGCCATAAGTAATACGATTTGAATCGGAATCTCATGATATAATCGAGCTTCTTTAAAAACACCAATTGCGATTGTGATTTCATCGTTTTTATTTTGTGTTGTATGTGGAATCGCAATCTTTTGATTAAATGCCATTGAGCCTTGTTCTTCTCTTTTCCAAAGACGTGCTTTAAAATCTTGGTCTACATTTCCATCTTCATAGAGGCAATCAACCATAAAGTTTAAGGCATCTTCAAATGTATTATAATCACTTAAATCATAAAAGTTTTCTTCTTTGATTAAATGTGTTAAAAGATAGAGATTATTATCAATTTCGGTTTTATTGTGATGAATAAATTGTGCTTTTTCAATCCGGTTTCTTAACTCATCTTCATTAAAAATTTCTTGTATGCGTAAAACAGGTGATTCACATTGAAAGGGAATATCTACGGTTGTAATAATGATATCGTAGCGATTTAATATTTTAGGTGAAATCTTATCCAGTGAAAAAATATTCATTTTCGTTTGTGGATCTAATACCTTTTTCAATTGTACAAGCAACAATCGACTCGTAACAATGCCAGAACCGCAGACTACGGCTATGGATTGTTTTGGCCTTTCAAGTCCATTTACTTCAATAAATACCCCAAAATAAGAAGCTAGAAAACCAAGTTCACTATGATTGACTTTTAATCCACAGCTTTCTTCAATGACACAAGATGAAATATTTGCCATTTCATAAGCTAAGGGATACTTTTCTTGAATTTCTTCAATCAATGGATTTTCAATATGAATTCCATAGCGTAAACGATTAATCATAAACATCAAATGATATTGAAATTCATTAGCGAAATCTTTGGGGTCAATTTGAACATTCAATTCTAAATCGATCTTTTTTAATATTTTATTCATTAGATCACCAACTTCGTGATCGAGTTCAATATTATATAGATTTTTAGTATCTGATGGTGTTCGCATTCCAATAATGGGAAGTAAAAGATATATTTTTTCTTCAATTGGAAACTCTAGATGTAAATAAGTTCCAATTCGATTAATCGTGCGATCCACGAACACAAAACCACCACGGGCTGTCATTGCATAATAATTTTCAGGAAGTCTGCCAACAAAATGTCCAGTTAAAAAACGATCCAACATTAGAGTGAAATATTGATAGAAGCTTTTACGAACTTCTCTTTCAAAGGGATGTAAATTGAAGGAAAAATCAATTAATTCTTTTACATCGGTATCTAATGGATAGTCACTATAAATGGCTTCAAAGTTATTTTCAATAACGTATTGACGGATACCTAGTTCTGGTCCTTGCAACATGAGACCTTGGCTGGTTTTACCAACGATTTCTAAATTATAGTGAGCAATTTCTTCTCTTAATTTTTTTAAATCTTTGACTAATGTAGAACGTCCGACATTCATTTCATAAGCTAGATCATCCGATAAAATAGGAGAAATAGCACGCATTAATTTACCAAAGATATAGTTCATTCGAGCGTTAGAGGAATTCATCAAATCGTTGGTATTGATAATTTTAGTATAAGCTTTTTTAAATCCTTCTTGATCAAAGATACGTAGTGAACATATACCAAAGCTTAGTTCAATAAAACCGGAATTCTGTAATTCTTCATTGATGGTTTTAATATCATTTCGAATTGAACGTTCACTTACACTTAACTTATCAGCAAGCATGGTCAAAGACATCGATGATCCTTTACGTAAGATATTGATAATATTAGCGATTCGATTATCTCCGAATAGACTCTTCATGGGGTATTTTTTCTCCTTGTATTGTTTTTATTATAACAAACCTCGAAGACGCTTTCATTTTGATTTTTCAAACGATTTGAAAAAAGGTGTACAAACATATTTCAAAGGCAAGGAAATTAATTGCATTAAATGAAAACGTTTTCTTCTCTAAACTGAAGGCAGAAACATTCAAGGAGGAGAAAAGAATGAGTAAAAATTGGTTAGGCCTAGAAGGTCAAGTCATTATTGTTACTGGAGGTGCGAGTGGAATCGGTAAACATGTTGTCGATACGCTTGTGGATGTAGGAGCTAATGCCGTTGTGGTTGACTTAAATGTTCAAACTGGCGATGAATTGGATGGTGCTTATTGCGTACAATGTAATGTTACGGATCCAGACAGTGTCAATGCGATGATGGAAGCTGTTATGGCTAAATTTGGAAAAGTTGATGGTTTGGTCAATAATGCAGGAATCAATTTACCTCGATTACTTGTCGATGTAAAAGGTGAAAGACCAGAGTATGAATTAAGCGTTGATACATTCGATAAAATGTTTGCGGTTAACGTAAAAGGATTATTCTTAGTAGCTCAAGCTGTTGCAAGAGAATTAATTAAACAAGGACATGGTGCTATCGTAAATATGTCTAGTGAATGTGGTAAAGAAGGTTCACAAGGACAAAGTGCTTATTCAGCTACCAAAGGGGCTTGTGATTCATTTACGAGAAGCTGGGCAAAAGAAATTGGACAATATGGTGTTCGTGTTGTTGCTTGTGCGCCAGGTATTATGGAAGCAACTGGTTTAAGAACCGAAGCTTATAATGATGCCTTAGCTTATACAAGAGGTGTAAAACCTGAAGATTTATCAACCGATTATTCAAAACAAGTACCATTAGGACGTGATGGAAAATTAGATGAAGTTGGAAATTTAGTTGCGTTCTTATTGTCAGATCGTGCATCTTATATTAGTGGTACAACCTATAATATTTCAGGTGGTAAATCGCGCGGATAAAAAATAGGAGGAATAAAAAATGAGCGTATTGAAAATTGCTCTTGTCATCGGAGCTGCATTTGTACTTCAATTTGTATTGAGTAGTTTCCAAATGAAAGACTTTAATAATGAATTTATCAAGATGCGACGAAAAGGACGCGTTGTCGTTGGACGAAAATCGGGTGGTTTTCATGCAGGCGCTATTGTTCTATTCCGAATTGATGAAAATGGCATCATATTAGAAGGTAAGAAAATCGAAGGTGTTTCTTTTTTAGCCAAAGTCAAAGATTTTACCGGTTTTGAAGGAATCTATGTGAAAGATTTAAAAAAAGAAATGGTGCCAAAAACACATAAAAATTTAAGAAAAGCAGTTGAAGATGCTGCAAATACTTATCGTAAGTATATTAGCGGTGAACAAATCGAAACACCGCCATCTCCATTCCAAAAGCTTGGAAATGTATTAAAGCGTAGTTAGAACGCAAGAAAGGAAAATAAAATGGAATTTTTAGTAAACATTGCATCTGGGTTTATGAATCTATTTACCCTAGGTGGTGAACAATTTGTGAGTTGGGTAACAGGAATTATCCCTACTGTATTGATGTTATTGGTATTAATGAATGCAATTATCGCATTAGCTGGTCAAGAATCAGTAGATAAATTTGCGAAAGTTTGTACTGGAAATCCAATCCTACGTTATGCTGTATTACCATTTGTATCTGCATTTATGTTAGGAAACCCAATGGCTTTATCAATCGGTAAATTTATGCCAGAATTCTACAAGCCTGCTTATTATGCTTCTGCAACTTATCATTGCCACACAAACTCAGGAATTTTCCCTCATATCAATGCAAGTGAATTATTTGTTTATTTAGGAATTGCAAATGGAATCACTAAATTAGGTTTAGATACAGCCCCTTTAGCTGTTCGTTATTTATTAGTAGGTTTAGTTGCAAACTTTATTTCTGGATGGGTAACTGAATTTACAACACGTTATGTTGAAAAACAACAAAATGTGAAATTAAATCGTGATTTTGAAACAGAATAATAGAAAGAGAGAAAATATATGTCAGAATTAAGAGCAATTAAAATCGAAAGAGGACCTCAAGGATTTGGTGGACCTTTAGTGGTAACACCGACAGAAAAAAAGAATAAAGTAATGTACATTACAGGTGGTGGAACAGCTCCTGAATGTTTAAATAAAATTGTTGAATTAAGTGGAATGGAAGCTGTTGATGGTTTTCATGGTTCAGCACCAGAAGATGAATTAGCAATGGTTATTATTGATTGCGGTGGTACACTTCGTTGTGGAATCTATCCACAAAAAAGAATTCCAACTGTAAATGTTATGCCAGTTGGTAAATCTGGACCTTTAGCACAATATATTACAGAAGATATCTATGTATCGGCTGTTACAAGTAAACAAATCTCTTTAGCGGATGGAAGTGAAGTAGCTGCAGTTGCTTCAAGTCAAGAAGAAAAACCAAAATTCAATGCAGAACAAAAAGTATCAGAAACTTTAGCAGCCCAAGAAAATAAATCCATCATTACTAAATTAGGTTTAGGTGTTGGTAAGGTTGTTAATACTTTCTATCAAGCAGCACGTGATGCAATTCAAACATGTATTACAACTTTATTACCATTTATGGCTTTTGTTAGTATGTTAATTGGTATTATCAATGGGTCTGGATTTGGAAATTGGTTTGCTGCGTTATTAACACCATTGGCAGGAAATGTTGTTGGTTTACTTGTATTAGGTATTGTTTGTTCAATCCCAGGTTTATCTGCTTTATTAGGACCTGGTGCTGTTATTGCACAAATTGTTGGTACTTTAATTGGTGCTGAAATTGGAAAAGGAACAATTGCTCCTCAATTGGCATTGCCAGCATTGTTTGCAATCAATACGCAAGGAGCTTGTGACTTTATCCCAGTTGGTTTAGGTTTGGCAGAAGCAGAACCAGAGACAATTGAAGTTGGTGTATTATCCGTTATGTATTCTCGTTTCTTAACTGGATGGATTCGTGTTTTAATTGCCTTTGCTGCAAGTTTTGGACTATACGCTTAAGAAAATTAGGTTTAAAATAGAAGTAACAATCTAGGAAAGGAATTGAAATGGCTACGATTTATAAAAACAAAGTAAAAGAATTAGGAAAAGATGTAAATTCTTTTGAGGGTGCGGATTTCATTATTATCTTTGGTGATGGAGCGCCTGCCGAATTAAAAGATTATTGCTATACCGTAGATGTAAATCCAATTGAAGGTGAAATTAAAGCAGGAAATAAGATTCGCTTTGATCAACAGGAGTATTTAATTACTTGTGTAGGTGAAGAAGCACCAATCACATTAAAAGGGCTAGGCCATTGTACAATTCGTTTCAATGGAGCTACAACAGCTGAACTTCCAGGCACTTTATATGTGGAACAAAAACCCTTACCAACGATTTCAGTAGGGACAGTAATCGAAATTATTGAGTAAAGATGGAGAATTCTTATGGAATATGAAATTGAAGGGACTTTAAAATTACCTAGATTAATTTTTGATGAGGAAAAATTAACGGTGATTGAAAAGTCAAAGGAAAGAGTATATTGGTATAAATCCATTGAACAGATTCAAATTGTCTATAAACAATGGTTCTCGGACTTTGGTGCTATTGAAATGCGCTATCAAGGAAAGATGATTACCATCATGTACAACAAGCTTTATACCAAAAAAGTGGAAAAAGCTTTAAAGAACATGAAACAAGCAAGTACGCCTTCAATTTCAATGCCATCGGATCCAATTGCATATCTACAGAAATGTAAAGAAATGTTAGATATGGGATTGATTACACAAGACGATTACAATCAGAAAAAAGATGAAGTTTTAAATTTTAAAAGATAGATTTCATCTTTGTTAATATACATAATGCAGTAATTGTAAAGAGAAAAAGAAATGAGACTTTGGCTATAAAAGGTCAAAGTTTTTTTATATAAATTCATGAACAAAGGTTGTTTGATTCAACGGCTATTATCGTATTTGTATACTTATAAGTAGTATACTTTAGAGTATACAAATTATTTGATGATTTGTTGGTTGAATGAATTAAAGTACAGAATAACGATTAATTAAGTATTCGTAGCTATCTTAAGATGGATGCATATCTTAGCGAAATCGGAATAAGAATTCCTTATCATAATGTTTTTTCTTAAGTATAAAAAACAGTGCCCTCGCTCTAGAGTGGCACTGTATGCTGTTTTATTTGTATTCATTATTTTTTATTCTTTTTATAAATGATATTTAAACCTTTAAAGATTAAATCTGGATCATAGGTGTCGATTAAAGGGGTATGGTTATGAATAACACGACCTAATCCACCGGTTGCAATCACTTTTAAATCATCGTGTTTGGATTCCTTTTTAAATTGACGAATGGTATATTCAACCCCTCCAAGATATTGATAGAAAACCCCTGCTTCCATTTCACTTTGAGTATTTCTTGCGAGAATGGTTTTGGGTTTACGAATTTCAATTTCAGGAAGCTGAGCAGCTTGAGACCAAAGGGCGTTAGCGCCTGTTTCAATTCCAACACTGATGACCCCTGCTTTGAAGCAACCCTTTTCATCAACATAATCATATGTTGTGGCCGTACCAAAATCGATAACGAGAACCGGACCACCATAATGATGAAAAGCCCCAGCACAATCTGCAATGCGATCAGCACCAACACTTCGTGGATTTTCTAATTGAACACTAATTCCACTTTTTAGTCCAGGTCGTACAATGATTGGATCAATCCCAAAGAATTTAATGACTCCATTACGACAAGAGTGCATAACTTTTGGGACGACACTGGTAATAATAACATCATCAATGTCTTCTTTTCGGATATTTTCACGTTGAGTAAAGGTTTGAAGCATTAAACCGAATTCATCGGATGAACGGCGTGCTTTGGTCGTTAGTCGATAACGACCAACTAATTCTTCATGGTCAATTAAGCCCATGGTGATATTTGTATTTCCAATATCAATTGCTACTAACATAGGATTTGCTCTTTTCTATTTCTATCATGGCTTCAAGTATTTTATAGCCGAGTTCTTCTTTGCTGAGTTTTGGCCAATGGACGATGGCATCTTTTGTGACAAAGGAAACAATGTTGGTGTCTGTTTTAAAACCAGCGCCTTTAGTGAAGAGGTTGTTTCCAATCAACATGTCACAATTCTTATTTATACATTTTTGTTTTGCGTTTTCATCCAAATTTTTTGTTTCCATCGCAAAGCCACAAAGGATTTGATGGGATTTATGTTGTCCAACATATGCTAAAATATCTGGATTCTTTACAAAATGAATGGTGAGGTCATCCCCTTCTTTTTTAATTTTATGATCATGAATGATTTCTGGTCGATAGTCTGAAACAGCAGCGGCCATAATAATATAATCAGCTTGTTCATATTCTTTTTTTACGGCATCAAACATCTCTAGTGCACTGGTTACAGGAATGATTTCGATTCCTTCCTCTGCTTTTTCATAACTTGGACCTGAAACAATAGTAACTTTGGCACCTAATTCACTTGCAGCTTTGGCAATCGCATAACCTTGTTTTCCAGAAGAGTGATTGGTAATGTAACGAACAGGATCCAAGGCTTCTTGGGTTGGCCCAGCTGTAATTAAGACTTTTTTTCCTTTTAAGCTTTCGGATTTTAAAAAATGTGCTTGAATGCTTGTTACAATATCATCTACTGCAGGTAATTTACCTTTTCCTGTATCATCGCATGCTAAGTGGCCAACAACCGGCTCTAAAATTTGATAACCAAGTGTTTTGGCTAATTCTAAATTATTTTGGGTTGTTTGATTTTCATACATATGGGTATTCATCGCTGGGCAGATCAATTTCGGACAGGTAGAAGCCAAAAAGGTTGATGTTAATAAATCATCAGCTAGACCATGAACAACCTTGGCGATTACGTTTGCGGTTGCTGGAACTACAACAAGTAAATCGGCCCAATGCGCAAGGCTAATATGTGCGATTGGATCGGAATTATATGCATCAAATAAATTGGTTTCGACTTCGTTTTTAGAAAGCGATCTAAAAATGAGAGGTGAAACGAATTGACAGGCATTTTCAGTCATCATGACCTTTACTTCATAATCAAGTTTTAAGAGCTTGCTGACAAGGTCGCAAGCTTTATAGGCTGCTACACCTCCACAGACCCCAACTAATATGTGTTTTTTAGACATAAAAAAACACCTCCAATAAAAATAATTATATAGTATCCTGATTTTGAACTCAATGTTAATTGTGATAATATGAACATATGAAAATATTGATAGCGACAGACTCTTATAAGGGATGTATGAATAGCCAAGAAGTCTGTGAACAAATAGAAAAAGGAATTCTAAGAGCCAACGATCAACATCGTTGTGTTTTATATCCAATGGCTGATGGCGGTGAAGGAACAGCGGATGTTTTTGCACAGGTTTTAGGTGGAACGATGGTTTCAATGGAAAGTGTTGATGCCTATGGAAAGAAAATAGAAGTCAGTTATGCCAGAAAGGGAAATCTAGCAATTATGGATGTTGCAACCTGTATTGGTTTAAATATGTATCCACGAGAACAAAGAAATCCCATGGTTGCCAATTCTTGTGGGGTTGGTAAAATGATGCGACATGCCATTGATCATGGATGTAAAAAAATTGTGATTGGCTTAGGTGGAAGCTGTACCAATGATGGTGGTATGGGCATTTTAAGTGAATTTGGTGTTGAATTTTATGATCACAAAAGAAAGAAGCTAGAACCTGGTATCTATGCACTAAAGCGCCTTGCTTTTATTGATAAGAGTCATTTTATTCAACCAGATGTAGAATGTATTGTAGCTTGTGATGTACAAAACCATCTATTAGGAAAAGAAGGTGCAACGTATATTTTTGGTAAACAAAAAGGCCTTTTTTCGAATCAATTAAAAGAAATCGATACTTGGATGAATAAGTATCAAAATAAAATTAAACAAACATTTCATGTTGATATGAATGCCTATGCCGGCAGTGGTGCAGCTGGTGGTATTGGAGGTGTACTATTGGGTGTTTTTAAAGCACAAATGGAACCGGGTATTGAATTATTAATTAAACAATCACAGATGGAAAAAGATTTAGAAAACTGTGATTTAGTGATTACAGGAGAAGGTCAAACGGATGCTCAAACAATGTATGGCAAAGTACCTTATGGCATTACTCATTTAGCAAATCGTTATCATAAACCGGTTATTTGTTTATCTGGTGCTTTAGGTCGAGGCTATGAAAAGTTATATGAAACAGGCGTGATTGGTATTTTTTCAACCGCTGATCGAGCGATGTCTTTTCAACAAGCGCTTCATTTAGGCCCAGAAAAACTCGAGGCTTTGGCTTATAATGTGATACGACTCATTGATGGTATAAAGGGGATGGAAGAATGAGAAAGTTATTATCAATTTTATGTACACTTACACTTTTGATTGGACTTGTCGCTTGTTCAAGTCAAGAACCCTTTCAAAAAGAAGAAATCAGTGCAAAACAGCTTCAAAAGAAAATTGATAAAAAGGCCAGCTTTATTTTTATGGTTGAAAGAGATGGCTGTACCTATTGTAAAAAATTAAATAAATATATTGAAAAGACGCAAGATGAACATAAGGGCTTAAAAGTTTATGTCTTAGATTCAACTGATTTTGGTTTTCAAAAAGAAAGTGAAGAAAGTAAAAAATTGATTTCATCTACAGAAGATGGACAAATATTATTGGATCTTGCTCCATATTTTCTTTATACACCGGCAATCTATGTTATTAAAAAAGGGAAAGTTGATCAAGTTGGAGTTGGTTATAATGAACAAAATGCAACTGTTGCGTTATGGAATAATGATTCAACCGTTGATTTTACAAGCGCAGAGTACGAAGAATTTTGGGACTTTATTGAGATGAACAGTTAAGCTTCGTTGAAAAAGAAAAGACCCGTGTTATAATGAACTTGCTCCATAAAGGAGGGCTTATGCAAGAATTAGAAAACAATGCACTTTTTTGGCAAAAAGTCGATACTTTGATTTTATCAAGTACCGTGTGCCTCTCTTATCCAAAAGGAAGTGCTCATCCACAATATCCTGCAATGATTTATCCAGTTGATTATGGGTATTTAAAGGATACGATGAGTACAGAATCCGATCCGGTTCATTTGTATGTAGGAACGGATTCGGATAAACGCGTCAATGCGATTGTGATATCTGCGGATATCTTAAAAAAGGATTGTGTTGCGAAATTATTGATTGGATGTACAGAAGAAGAAATGTCAAAAATCATGCGTTTTATGAATCAAACAGAATTTCAAAAAACAATTTTAATTCAAAGAGGAACAAGCGTTCCAAGCTGGGCATCTGAGGATTGATTTACACCCTTCTATGGTATAATAAAGATACCAAAAGGAGGACAAGTTATGGAATTGAAAGGTTCAAAAACAGAACAAAATTTATTGACAGCTTTTGCGGGTGAATCACAAGCTTGTGTAAAATATCAATATTATGCAAGTCAAGCTAAAAAGGATGGTTATGTAAAAATTCAAAATATTTTTACTGAAACTTCTAAAAATGAGAAAGAGCACGCAAAATTATGGTTTAAGGCTTTGCATGGTGGGAAGGTTCCTTCAACACAAGAGAACTTAAAAGATGCAGCATCTGGGGAAAATTATGAATGGACCGACATGTATGCAGAGTTTGCGAAAACAGCTCGTGAAGAAGGTTTTGATCAATTAGCTGAATTATTTGAAGGTGTAGGAGCTATTGAGAAACATCATGAAGCACGCTATAAAGCAATGCTCAAAGAAATTGAAGAGGACACAATGTTCAAAAAGGCAGAGGATACAGTTTGGATTTGTTTGAATTGTGGACATGTCTATTTTGGAGCAGAGGCGCCAGAAGCTTGCCCAGTATGTAATCACCCAAAAGCTTATTTTCAAGAATTAAAAGAACATTATGAGTAAAAGAGTTGGTGAAAGCCAACTCTTTTAAAAAAGGGGAAAAGATGCAAGAAATAAATTGGGATCAAATTGAACAAGCGCTAAAAGAACATGCAATCTTAATATGTGTTGAAGATCGAACAATTGTCTATCAAAAAAAGAAGAAGATCTATTTACAGAATGAAAAATGGCATAGCTGTATAAATTATGCGGATTTTTATACTTTATATGCTAAATCACATTTTGTGATTTATGAAAATGATGATATTCAAATCGATGAAAAAAAGGATGAAGAATACTATCAATGGCGTGAAAAGTATCAATAGGAGGTTTTTATGCTTTGGGAAGCAAATATATTATATTGGATTCAAGAAGTAGTGCGTCATGATTGGTTAAATCCAATTGTGATTGGAATTACCAAATTAGGGGATTATGGATGGTTTTGGATTTTTTCCATTCTTTTCTTTTTACTTTGGAAAAAAGAAAGAAAAACGGCAATCTATGCATTACTTTCAATTGTTTTATGTTATCTATTGACTTGTGTACTCTTAAAAAATATTGTCAATCGAGTAAGGCCTTATGACGCCTATGCTTTTCTACATATTTTAGTTGCTCCAGAAAAGGATGCTTCCTTTCCAAGCGGACATTCCAGTATTGCTTTTAGTGTAGCTATGATTTATTACTATTCTCTTTCTAATCATAAGCTAGGCATTGCTTTTGTGGTACTTGCTGCTTTCATTGCCCTATCACGCTTGTATGTAGGTGTTCATTATCCAAGTGATGTGATTGCTGGTACAGCTTGTGGTATTTTAATTGCATATGGCATTAAAAGGATTTTAATTGATAAAGAAAAGAAGGTGATTTAATGCCGCCTGTATTTACATTTTATGAAAAGTTTAAAAAAGAAATTAAGCATCTTTCAATCTTGTTGATTTTATTGGTCGTTCTTCAAATTGTTTTTAATTTAATGAGTGCGATTTTTTATCGTTCGATGCAATGGATGAATATATATGCTTATGAAGGGATTGTTCTCTTTTTGATTACGATTCTTTCGACGGGATTTGTTCTATTGCTTGGAAAGAAAACAATGCCAATTCCTTGGGAAAAAGAACAATTTCAATGGAATTTTTCATTTAAAGAAATTCTACGAACGGTTTGTATGATGGTTGGTATTTCCTTGACATTTTCAATTTTCTTCAATTTAATTCAAACGATTTTAGGAATATCTTTTACTGAGAGTGTATTAGGACAATCGAATGATGCACTTTATGTTCTATATAGCTTATTAACAGCAATTGTGATTGCGCCTGTTTTAGAAGAACTTTTCTTTCGTGGCTTTGTTTTGCAAAGATTACGGTCTTATGATTTAAAATTTGCGATTGTTTTTAGCGGTTTATGTTTTGGTTTGATGCATATGAATTTCCTTCAGGGCAGTATGCATATATTTACAGGAATCTTATTGGCCATTGTATGTATTCGAAATGAATCGATATTATTTCCTATCCTCTGTCATATGTTTTATAACACTATCATGTGTATTGGATCTTATGTGAGCAATTCTTTTGTATTGGGATTGATTAGCTTGATTCTTTGGCTTATGGCAATCTATGGTTGGATTTGTTTTGTAAAAGAATTGAAGCAAAAAGAAATAGATTTGAATTTTGATCTTTTGAAAATTGCTTGTAAACAAGTTGGTATGATTGTTTTTATGCTTTTATTTATCCTATTTTCTTTTTTAAGTATTTCTTTTTAAAGGCTTATTCTAAGGCTTTATATATCGAATTATAAGACAATATCATTTTGCTTTCAGAAAGAGATCAACTTTTTTTAAAAAAACGTTGACATTGTATTATTCAAATGTTAGTATAAATAGGCAGTCAGCAAGATGGGCCTGTAGCTCAGTTGGTTAGAGCGCACCCCTGATAAGGGTGAGGTCGCTGGTTCAAATCCATTCAGGCCCACCATTCTAATTGTTGGCTTCCATATACATATGGGGTGTTAGCTCAGCTGGGAGAGCACCTGCTTTGCACGCAGGGGGTCAGCGGTTCGATCCCGCTACGCTCCACCATTTGAAATTTAAATCGCTGCAATGGCGATTTTTTTTGTATAGAAAAAGAGGAAGTACTATGCCAGAAATTAGTCAACGTACACAAATGTTTACGGATTCCGTCATTCGTCGTATGACAAGAATCGCAAACCAATATGATGCGATTAATTTATCACAAGGTTTTCCGGATTTTGATCCCCCGCAAGAAATTATGAAAGCTCTTGAAATGGTTTCAATGGAAGGACCGCATCAATATTCGATTACTTATGGTGCAAAGAATATGCGACAAGCCATCGCAAAAAAACATAGCCATTTTGCAAAGATTGAAATTGATCCAGAAAAAGAAGTTGTTGTAACTTGTGGTAGTACGGAAGCGATGATGTGTGCGATAATGACAGTTTGTAATCCAGGTGATCAAGTGATGGTTTTTTCACCTTTTTATGAAAACTATGGAGCGGATGCCATCTTGAGTGGAGCAAAACCAATTTATATTCCTTTGGTACCTCCAACGTATACTTTTGATTTAAGCTTAATTGAAAAAGGTTTTCAACAAGGAGCAAAAGCGATTATTATTTGTAATCCATCCAATCCATGTGGAAAGGTCTTTAGTGAAGATGAGCTTTTATCCATTGGACAATTGGCTTTAAAATATGATGCTTTTGTGATTATGGATGAGGTTTATGAACATATTGTCTATAAACCAGCCAAACATGTTTATATGTCCGCTTTACCAGGACTATTTGATCATGTCATTACTTGTAATTCTTTATCAAAAACTTATTCCATTACCGGATGGCGTTTAGGATATGTGATTGCCAATGAAAAAGTGATTGAAGGGGTTAAAAAGGTCCATGATTTTTTAACGGTTGGTGCAGCTGCCCCTTTGCAGCAAGCTGCTGTTACTGGATTGAGTATGTCGGATGATTATTATGATAAGCTACAAAATTTATACACGGAAAAGAAAAACTTCTTTTTAGAAGGTTTGGATCGCATTGGCTTAAAACACAATGATCCACAAGGGACTTATTTTGTGATGGTCGATATTCAAGAATTTTTAGAACAAGAACGTTTTAAGGAAATGAGTGACTTAGAATTTTGTGAATGGATGATTAAAGAAATAGGCGTTGCGGCTGTTCCAGGTTCTTCCTTTTTTAAAGAAGATATCAATCATCTCATACGTCTCCATTTTGCCCGTGAAAAAGATACTTTAGAAGAAGCTTTAAAGCGTTTAGAAAAATTAAATCAATATAGATTGGAGAAGAATTATGACTTATAGAGCAGCGGATCGTTTAAAAAATGTAAAAATGTCTTCCATTCGTATTATGATGGAAAAAGTACAAAACTTACGTGATCAAGGAAAAACGGTCATTTCTCTAAGTGCTGGAGAACCCGATTTTCCAACACCAGAAAGAATAAAAGAAGCGACAAAAAAAGCCCTTGATCAAAACCAAACGCATTATTCTTCCAATCGCGGAAATCCAAAATTAAGACAAGAAATTTCCCGTACATTAAAAGAACAAATGCAACTGGATTATGACTTTGAAAAAGAAATTTTGATTACGCATGGATGTCAAGAAGCCTTACACAACGTGATTCATTCAATCGTAAATCCAAAGGATGAAGTTATTATCTTTACACCGGCTTTTGTCTCTTATGTGAATTTGGTTGAAATGTGTCAAGGAATTCCAGTTGAATTGCCTTTAAAAGCCGAAGAGAATTTTCAAATTAATCCAGAACAATTAAGAAAAGCAATTACACCACAAACAAAATTGATTATTATGAATAATCCAAATAATCCAACGGGTGCACTCTATCACAAAGAACTTTTAGAAGAAATTTGCCAAATCATTTGTGAAAAAGATCTTTTGGTTCTTTCTGATGAAGTCTATAGCTCGATTACTTATGATCAAGAATTCACTTCGATTGCTTCGTTTCCGGGTATGAAGGAAAGAACTTTTGTGATTAATGGTTTTTCTAAAATTTATGCGATGACCGGATGGCGCTTAGGGTATGTTGCTTGTGACCAATCTATGATGGATGCCGTAATTCGTACACATCAATATTGTACGACGTCTTGTTCAAGTTTTTCTCAAGTTGGATTGGCTGAAGCAATGTCAAGTTTAGAAGTCAAAAAAGATGTCGACAATATGGTAAAGGCCTTTTCAAAGCGAAGAGAAGAAATGATGACGCAAATCGATCAAATCGATGGTTTGGATTATATTCAACCACAAGGTGCTTTCTATATGATGATCGATGTATCTAAGCTTGGTTTAAATGGTGATGAATTTGCGCTTCGCTTATTAGAACAAGAACTAGTTGCGTGTGTGCCTGCAAGTGGATTTGGAAAAGAGTATCAAAATTTTGTACGTTTATCCTTTGCATCAAGCATGGCGGATATCCAAGAAGGATGTCGACGAATTGCGCATTTTTGCCAAAATTTATGATATAGTTAATATACTTGGAGGAAATGTAAATGCTTAAACAAATTTCTGTCTTTGCTGAAAATAAAAAAGGTGCAATCAATGATATTACAAAAATTCTTGCACAAGAGGATGTGAATTTACATGCACTTGTAACGGTTGATGGTGCGGAATTTGCGATTGTTCGAATGATTGTTTCGGATACGGATAAAGCAATTGAAGTGCTTAAAGGAAAATATTTATGCCATATAAATTCTGTTTTGGCAGTTCGTATTTCAAATGGCGTAGGAAGCTTAAATAAATTATTAGAAGATATTAAGGATAGCAATACCAATATCAACTATTTATATACGACTTTTGGATGGGATGATCCAAGTCCAATTATGATGTTTCATGCGGACCAAGAAGAAGAATTGGAATTATGTTTACAATCAAAAGGGTACGATTTATTATAATCGTACTTTTTCTTTAGGGAGGAACTTATGAAAATTGCATGTATTCAAATGGATTCACAAGAATCGTATGAATCGAACTTAAATGAAATGAAAAAATGGATTGATCAAGTCAGGGGAGCAGATTATATCTTCTTTCCAGAAGTGGTTGATTATTGTGGAAAAGATTTTAAAGCGCATGCTCAAACGATTCCTGGACATTTTTATACACAGGTATCTGCATGGGCTAAAGAAGTACAGGCATATATATATGCTGGAAGTATTACTGAAATAAAAGGGGATCGAACTTGGAATACTTCTTTACTTTTTAATCCAAAAGGAAAGTTGATTGCTCGTTATTCAAAGACACATTTATTCGATATTGATTTAGATGAACAATCCTATCGTGAGTCCTCTTGGGTAGAAGCCGGTCGTTCATATGGTATTGTCACAACAAAAGATACAACCTTTGGTATGAGCATTTGTTACGATTTACGTTTTCCTAGGATGTATCAAGAAATGGTTCAAGCCGGTGCGAAGGTTTTGGTTATTGTAGCAAATTTTACCAAAACGACAGGAAAAGCACATTGGGAAAGTCTATTAAGAGCACGTGCAATAGAGAATACATCCTTTGTGATTGCGGTTAATCAATGTGGAAGCAAAGAAAGCTTAGATATGGAAGCCTATGGGCATACAATGGTTATTGATCCATGGGGACAAATTATAGCTTGTGCAAAGGGAGATGATCCGCAATGTGTTTGGGCAGAAATTGACTTAAATCAAGTAGAACAGGTGCGTCAAAAAATTCCTTGTTTGAAAAATGAAAGAGAGCATTTGTCAATTCGACATTTTAAAGATAATTCGTGATACAATGACTAGCAGATAGGGGGATACGATATTGAAATTTTTCAAAAAGATAAAGGCTTGGACAGTCATCTTATGTATAGTGTGCATGGGGTTAGGGGCATGTATTCCAACACTTTTATATAAAACAACTAAATCACAAGAAGAACAGAAATTCGAAAAGATTTATGAAACCTTACAGAATGATTGGTATTTCAGTAAGAATCAAAAGGATTTATCGACAAGCTTACTTGAACAAGCAATTCAAGGAATGACCTCTTTAGAAGAGGATCCACATACGAATTACTTTACTTTAAAGCAAGCAAAACAATTTCAAAGTAGTTTAGATGGCTCTACAGTAGGGCTCGGCTTTTCTTATTATGAAAATGAAGCAGGGAATATTGTTGTTACGACAGTTTATTTAAACTCAGCGGCTGAGCAAGCGGGTCTTCAAAGAGGAGATGAAATAACAGCAATCGATACTGTTTCTTGTCAAGATGGCATTAAAAAAGTGATTAAATATATACAAAGTAAGGAAAACCAAAGTGTTTTAATTAAGTTTAATCGGGATGGAAAGGATAAGATGGTGAAAGCAAAACCAAGTAGTTTTGATTCAACCGTTGCCTTAGAAATCTTTGATTCCTATGGTTTTGTTAGCGTGAATAGTTTTTCTTCTCAAACGGGGGAAGATTTTTCTAAAGCAATGAAACGTTTATCGAATCAAGGAATTCATAAAGTCATTATTGATTTAAGAAATAATACAGGGGGATATTTATCAGCAGCGGTTGATGTCGCAAGTAGTTTATTACCAAGTGGTTCTGTTGTTTTACAAGAAAAGAGCAAGGATGGTTCAACGGTTAAAAGAAAGTGTAACCAATCCATTAAACAAGTAAAAATGGATCAAATTGTTCTTTTACAAAATGAAAGTACCGCAAGTGCAAGTGAAGCATTGATTGGTGCTTTAAAGGAACAATTGCCAGAACAAGTAACGACGGTTGGAACGACCACTTATGGCAAAGGAACAGAACAAGAACAATTGTCCTTTAAGGATGGAACTTCAATGAAATATACGGTTGGGAAATGGTATACGCCAAAAGGTAAGAATATTAATAAAAAAGGGTTTACCCCCGATATTGAAGTGGATGCACTTGAAGCAAGCAGTGTGTCTTATGAAGAATTTGAAAAAAGTGATGTGATTCAAGCCGATACAGTGGCAACAAATGCGAAAGCACTTCAAATCTATTTAAATTATCTTGGTTATTTGTCAGATCGCAAGGATGAATATTTTAGTCCAAGCAGTGCACAAGCTTTGCAAGAATTTCAATCGGATCAAAATTTAGAAGCAACAGGAAATTGCGATTATAAAACTTGGAAACGTCTTGTGACTTGTGTGAACGCCAAAATACAAGGTAATAAGTTAAGTGAAGATCCACAATATTTAAAAGCAATCGAATGTTTACAGTCGTAGGAATCTACGACTTCTTTTATAGGAGGACGTATGGAAGAAAAATTTGAACTTGTTTCGGATTATCAGCCCAGTGGTGATCAACCACAAGCCATCGAAGCCTTAGTAAAAGGTCTTCAAGAAAAGAAAAAGTATCAAGTTTTATTAGGGGCAACTGGAACCGGAAAGACTTTTACCATTTCCAATGTGATTGCCAAAGTGAATCGACCAACTTTGGTCTTTGCCCATAATAAGACCTTAGCAGGTCAGCTTTATTCCGAATTTAAAGAGTTTTTCCCTCATAATCGCGTGGAATATTTTGTTTCTTATTTTGATTATTATCAACCGGAAGCGTATGTTCCCAAAACCGATACATATATAGATAAAAATACAAAAACCAATGAAGAGTTGGATATGTTACGAATGGCTGCTGTAAATAGTGTTTTAGAAAGACGAGATACTATTATTGTAGCCAGTGTTGCTTCTATTTATGGTGCGAGTAATCCAGAGCAGTATCGCCATATGTTGATGACCATTCGAACAGGAATGGAAATTGAACGAAATGATTTTATGTTGCAATTGGTGGAGCAACAATATGCAAGAAATGATATGGATGCGAAACCAGGTTCCTTTCGCGTAAGAGGAGATGTAATCGAAATTACCCCAGGCCATACCGATAAATATTTAATACGTGTTGAATTTTTTGGGGATGAAATTGATCGTATTTCGGAAGTTGATCCATTGACAGGTCATATGAATCAAGCCTATCAAGTTTATATCATTTATCCAGCGCATGCTTATGCATCCAGTATGGATGTCATGGAAAGAGCAGCTACAAGCATTGAAGAAGAATTAAAGGAAAGACTCGATTATTTTGAAAAGGAAGGGAAGCCTTTAGAAAAAGAGCGTTTAGAGCAACGCTGTCGCTATGATATTGAAGCTTTAAGAGAACTTGGATTTTGTCCAGGTATTGAGAATTATTCGCGCCATATTGATGGAAGAAAGCCAGGAGAAAGACCTTATACACTCTTTGATTATTTTCCTGAAGATTATTTATTAGTCATTGATGAAAGTCATGTTTCTTTACCACAAATTCGGGGAATGTATAATGGTGATCGCGCACGAAAAGAAGTTTTAGTGGATTATGGTTTCCGCCTACCGAGTGCTTTAGATAATCGCCCCTTGCGATATGAAGAATTTACGCAACTTGTTAATCAAGCCATTTTTGTTTCGGCCACACCAGGAGATTGGGAACTTAAACAAACACAGGATGAAGTGATTGAACAAATTATTCGACCAACGGGTCTATTAGATCCTAAAATCGAAGTAAGACCCATCGAAGGACAAATTGATGATCTCGTTGATGAAATTAAAGAACGTGTGAAAAAGAATCAAAGGACTTTGGTTACAACCTTAACCGTTCGAATGGCAGAAGATTTAACGGCTTATTTAAAAGAAATGGATTTAAAAGTGGCTTGGTTGCATCATGAAGTTAAAACGATTGAAAGAACTGAAATTATCCATGATTTAAGACAAGGAAAATATGATGTATTAGTTGGAATCAATCTATTAAGAGAAGGTTTAGATATTCCAGAAGTTAGTTTGATTGCGATATTAGATGCAGATAAAGAAGGGTTCTTACGTTCAAAAAGAAGTTTAGTACAAATTGCCGGAAGAGCTGCTCGAAATGCCGAAGGAAAAGTCATCATGTATGCAGACAATATAACAGAATCCATGCAATATTGTATCGATGAAACGGCACGAAGACGTTCTATTCAAGAAGCATATAATACAGAACATGGCATTGTACCAAAAACCATCATTAAACCAATTCATGATGTTGTACGTTCCAAAGAAACCAAAGAAATGACTGCCAATTACATGAAAAAGAAAAAAGCAACAAAGAAAGATAAAGAAAAAATGATTGCTCAAATTACGGAAGAGATGAAAGAAGCAGCAAGAACTTTAGACTTTGAAAGAGCTGCATCCCTTCGTGATATCCTATTTGAATTAAAAGGGGAAAGCTAAACAAAAAGAATGAGAGATATAGTCTAGAACTATAGGTCTCATTCTTTTTTAAATCTATATTTTCCTTTTCCGTGACCAACTACGGGTTCAATAATATTTGCCTGTAGAAGCTTGGAAATTAATCTAGAAGCACTTGAACCTTTTAAATTGAGAACTTCCATGATTGCACTTCTTCCGAAAACGTTGTTGAAACCGAATATTTTAAAGAGATGATCAATATGGAGTTTCGTTTTATTAGAAAAATGATTTGTTTTATTGGAAAGTACACTTTCAATGTCTACTTTTTGAGGCTCAATGTCTACTTTTATATCTCCAATGTCTACTTTTTGAGGTTCAATGTCTACTTTTTCTTTGTTCAAAAGTCCACTTATGTGAAGATTTCGATTGTGAAGTTCATTTTTTTCATTCAAAAGTAAATTTCTAAGAAATATTTCTAGGTATTCTGTGGTTTCATGGATATCTTTTTGCAGATTTGTATAATTTGCACGGACAAGCGCATTTCTGAAATACCATGCGTTTTCTGCGAAAATGTCATTACTTGCAGAAAAACCAAGCATTCTTAAATATTTGATGAAAAATACAGCCGTTGTTCTCGTGTTTCCTTCACAAAAGATATGAATTTGCCATAATCTTGAAACAAAAAATGCGAGATGCTGAATGATTTCATCCATTGAAAGTCCCTTGTAATTAAAACTTTGTTCTTGTGAAAAATCGTATTCGAGAGTTGCTCTCAGCGAAGAAGCACTTCCGTATATAACTGTTTCTCCATCAAGAACCCATTCATTTTTAGAGATATTATAATCTCTAAGCTTTCCAGCATGGTTATAAATGCCTTGGAATAACTTTTTGTGGATAGAAATATAAGTACTTGGAGAAAATGTAAATGCCTTTTCCGACAGGATTTCTGCAATACGAGAAGAAACTTTATCTGCTTCTTCTGTACGCTTTGAATCAGAAACTTGAGAGGGTTTTTCTTCGTAGTAGCAATCAATTAGATTCTTTGCTTCTTTTATAGAAATTTTACCTTCAATGTTTTGAATGGCTGTATCTATTAGATATTTAGATGGTTTGAGCCCGTCTACTGCTTGTAGCCCGATTGCGGTACTCCAAACATAGCCTCTATATGCTTTATTTGGTTCAGTTTCTTTTTTATATTCTTTAAACGGATCTTTGTCCATGTTCATACCTCTTCTTTGATAAATTATATCATTTATAAGAATGGATGATGTAAAAAATCAGAACTCCCATATAGCAAGAAGTTCTGCTTTTTCTTATAAATTACTTTGAATCCAATTGATTGGTTCGCATCCATGACTTTGAAGATATTCATTTGCTTGAATGAAGTGATTATTTCCAAAAAAACCTCGATGTACACTAAATGGACTTGGATGTGGACTTGTTAAGATTAAATGTTTTGGATTATTTAATAAAGGGAGGACTTGTTTTGCTTTGGCACCCCAAAGTAAAAAAACAACAGGTCCTTCTTTTTTATTGATCCAACGAATGGCTTCATTGGTGAAGCTTTGCCAACCAATATTTTGATGCGATAAAGGTTTGCCCTGTTCTACGGTTAAGATGGCATTTAAAAGTAAGACACCTTGACTAGCCCAATCACTTAAATCGCCGGATCTTTTAACCGGTTGATGAAATTCATTCTCTAGTTCTTTATAGATATTTTGTAAAGAAGGTGGACATTTCATTGAGGCAGGAACACTAAAAGAAAAACCTTGTGCTTGTCCAGGTCCATGATAAGGATCTTGTCCAACAATCACAACCTTGGTATCTTTTAAAGAAGTCATTTGAAAGGCATGAAAGATATTCTCTTTACTAGGATAGATGTTTTTAGTTTTATATTCTCTGGCTAAGAAATAATTGATTTTATTTAAATATTCTTTTTGAATCTCTTGATCAAATAGGGCTTGCCAGTCATTGTTCATTTTCATAAGGAACCTCCAATGCTATAATTATACTATGCAAATTAAAGAAAAATTAAATTATATTGAAACGAAAATTGGTGAAAACCATGATTTGATGGAATTTCGATCTTGGTTAAATACGTATTTACCTCAACATAAACAATTGAAAAAAATCCAAGTTGGAGGAACAAATGGAAAAGGAAGTACAGTTGCTTGGATGAATCAATTGTTAAGTAAAGCGGGTTATAAAGTTGGTGCTTTTACTTCACCTCATTTACTTACACATTTTGAAAGAATTCGTATTGGGTCTACTTTTATTTCTGCTACAGATTGGGAAAGAATTTATGATCAATATGCTTCCTTTTTTGAAGAAAAGAATTTCACAATGTTTGAAATAGACCTATGGATGGCTTTAGCTTATTTTATTGAACAAGACGTTGATCTTGCCTTAATTGAAGTTGGCCTTGGGGGTCGATTGGATGCCACAACAGCTTTGGATTATCAGCTTTTATTAATTACCAATGTTGGAATGGAACATACAGAATTATTAGGGGATTCGATTGAACAAATTACCTTTGAAAAAGCCGGTATTTTTAAACCTGGTGTGATTGCATTAACAACTGAAACGAAAGAAAATTCACAAAAGGTGATGGAACAAGTAGCCAGTGTTATGCAAACGATGTTGGGTTTTGTATCCATGCCTTATGAAGAAAAGGATGGAAAAATTGAATTTGTTTGGTTGGATCATCGCTATACAATGAAGTCACCAAAATATCAACTTTCCAATTTAGCCTTAGCTTTGGAAGGATTAAATCAATTGGGTTATGCCTTTGAGCCTGAATGGGTTCAATCGGTCATTGATTCCTTTGTATGGGAAGGACGCTTTATGAAATTAAATGAAGAACCATTGATTCTTGTGGATGGAGCCCATAATTTGGATGGTATAGAAGCTTTGGTTCAATCACTACCTTCTTGGTCAGGATCGATTTATTTTTCTGTTTTAAAAGATAAAGATGCACATAAGATGTTAGAACTTTTATCTTCTTATCATTGTCCAATCACATTGGTTCAAATGGAAAATAAACGTTCTTATCCATTGAAGGAGTTTAACTATCCTGTTATTTCGGAGCAAGAATTGATTGATATTTTACATACAAGCAAAGAAGATTGCTTATTATGTGGTTCACTTTATTTTGTAGGCGATATTTTGGAACAATTTTAGTTTAATTTACAAAAACTTTACAAAATAATAAAAAGAATCTATTAATTGCTTGGTAAAGTACTAACAGAGGTTTGTATGCCAAGAAATATATTTGAGAAAAAGTTACGTTTATTAAATAGAGAATTAATCTTAATGGCTTCCGAATGTGAAACCTTGATTGCTCAAGCAAGTCGTCAAGTTCTACAAGGGGATAACTCCATGAAAGAATCAATGCATGAAGAATATCAACATTTGCTTGAAAAAGAAGATACAGTTTCTTCTTTGTGTCAAAATTTATTCGTTTCACAACAACCGGTTGCATCGGATTGTGGTTTTATTATTACAGCCATGAAGATGGGAATTGATTTAAAGGCAATTGGAGATTATGCCATGCATATTATCGATTCAACGGATTCGATTTGGACTTGGTCTAATACATTAGAATTAGAAAATATGGCTGTACAAGCGATTCATTTATTGACCAAAAGTATTGATTCCTTTGTTCAAGAAGACATCCATTTGGCACAAAGAGTTTTAGAATCAAGAACGGAAGTTGATGCCGATTTTATTCGGATAAAAAAACGTTTAATCAATCGATTAAAACAAAAAGAAATGACGGAAGAACAAGTAATCGCAAGCATTCAAATCGCAAATGATTTTTGTCATATAGCCCATCATGCAAATAATATTGGACAATGGGTGATTGACCAGCAAAGAAAAGGAGCAAGGATATGATTTATTGTGTAGAAGATGACCAAGCCATTCGTAATATGGTGATTTATACCTTAGAAGCGAGTGGATTTGAAGTACAAGGATTTGAAAATGGAAAAACTTTTTTCTCTGCTTTATTAATGAATCGTCCTGATTTAGTCTTGCTTGATATCATGCTTCCGGACATGGATGGTATTGAAATTTTAAAAAAATTAAAAAGAGATAATTTAACCAAAGATATTCCAGTCATTATGGCAACCGCAAAAGGAACTGAATATGATAAGGTGATTGGTTTGGATTTAGGAGCCGATGATTATTTAACCAAGCCCTTTGGCATGATGGAAATGGTCAGTCGTGTCAAAGCTGTATTGCGACGTACACAACCAGAAAATGAAGATCGAATACTAGAAGTAAATGGTTTGGAATTAGATTTGAGTGGGCATATTGTTAAGGTTGATGGACAAAGAATACAATTGACTTTGAAAGAATATGAATTGTTATGTTTATTTATGGAAAACATTGGACGTGCTTTTACACGGGAACAATTGTTATCTAAGATTTGGGAATCGGATTATTTGGGAGAAACTCGAACGGTTGATGTTCATATTGGAACTTTGCGAACGAAACTTGGAGAATATGGGAAAATGATTCGAACGGTTCGAGGTGTAGGCTATCGAATGGAGCCATTACAATGAAACGTCAAATCTTTCGTTCGACATGTTTAGTGGCTTTTATCTCTGTGATTGTGATATTTGTTTTGATTACAGGCCGTTTGTATTCGTACTTTACAAATGTAACGTTTCAACAATTAAAGACCCAAACTGAACTTGTCAGCAAGGCTGTATCTAATGAAGGAATGGATTATTTAAAGGATTTGGATCAATCTTCAGATTATCGGATTACTTGGATTGATGCGGATGGAACGGTTCTTTTTGATAGTCAAGAAGATATCACAAAAATGGATAATCATGCTCAAAGAGAAGAATTTAAAGAAGCGAAAAAAGATGGATATGGGCAAGCAAGTCGATATTCAGATACATTAATTCATAATTCTTTATATAGTGCAAAGGAATTAAAGGATGGCTCAGTTATTCGTTTATCTTCGGAACAAAATAGTATTTTTTCCTTAGTTTTGAATATGCTACAACCCATTGCTTGGATGATTCTTTTGGTTATTCTATGTTCAATGTATTTTGCGAATCAAGTATCGAATCGGATTGTGAAACCTTTAAATGAAATGGATCTCAACCAAAGTTTGAATGAAAGTCACTATCCTGAATTGGATCCTTTGTTGAAGCGAATCGATTTGCAACAACATCAATTAAAAAAACAATCAGATTCTTTGCGTCATCGACAATATGAATTTGATACCGTAACAAGCAATATGAATGAAGGATTGGCGCTTTTAAATCCAGAAGGAATTATTCTTTTCTTAAATCGTAAAGCCAAAGTATTGTTAGGGGCGAACGATGAAAGTGTTGGAAAAGATATTCTTATGGTCAATCGTTCTTTAAAAGTACATGATTTATTGGTCCAAGCCCAAAAGGGTGAAAAGCAGGAATGCTTGTTGGATATTCATAATGAAACATATCAAATGTTAGCAAGTCCAATTATGGGCTCACATGGTGTTCGTGGGATAGCTTTGTTGATTTTGAATGTAACCGATAAAATTCAAGCCGAACAAATTCGTAGAGAATTTACGGCCAATGTTTCTCATGAATTAAAAAGCCCACTCCATACAATTTCAGGTTGTGCAGAGCTTTTAATGAATGACATTGTAAAGAAAGAAGACCGACAACACTTTATTGAAGAGATTTATAAAGAAGCACAACGAATGATTGCTTTAATCGAAGACATCATTAAGCTTTCACATTTGGATGAAGGGGCAAGTGATATGGTTTATGAAATGGTGGATGTCTTACCTTTCTGTCAACAAATTGTTGATAGTTTACAAGCCAAAGCGGATCAAAATCAAATTTCTTTATCCGTACATGGTGAAAATGTTCAATTAAATGTTATTCCACAACTTTTAAATAGTATCGTTTATAATATGATGGATAATGCAATTAAATACAATAAAGTGAATGGAACCGTTGACTTATCTATTCATGATTTAAGCAATACGGTTCAAATCGTGATTAAAGATAGTGGAATAGGTATTCCGAGTGAAGATACACAACGTATCTTTGAAAGATTTTATCGTGTAGATAAGTCACATTCAAAAGAAGTTGGAGGTACTGGACTCGGTTTATCGATTGTAAAACATGCCCTTCAAGTTTTACATGCTCAATTGTTTGTTGATTCAATTCCGGATCAAGGGACGACAATGGATTTGCGTTTTCCAAAGGATTGATACGTTTTAGTTATTTATTTGATAAAAATAAATTATTAGTAAAATGTTTGCGCTTGCATTATACTCATAATAGAAAAGAGGTAGATAAGATGATTCTTGATGATTTAAAAGCAAAAGTTAAAGGTAAAAAAATTCGTATTGTTTTTACAGAAGGTGAAGACTATCGAATTCAGGAAGCTGCTGTAAATCTTGTAAAAGATGATGTATGTGTTCCCGTTTTATTAGGGGTAAAAGAAGAAATTGAAAAAACAGCTGCTGAATATAATTTTGATTTAACAGGAACTGAATTGATTGACCCAGCTACTTATGAAAATTCAGAAGCAATGTTTAATCGTATGATGGAATTGCGTGCTGGTAAGATTACAGAAGAAAAAGCAAGAAAATTGTTAAGTCAAACCAATTATTTTGGAACGATGTTGGTTCAAATGGGTGAAGCTGCTGGTTTATTAGGTGGTGCAACTTATTCAACTGCTGATACAGTTCGTCCAGCTTTACAATTAATTAAATGTAAACCAGGAAGTAAAATTGTTAGTTCATGTTTCTTATTGATTCGTGGAGAAGAACAATTGGTATTTGGTGACTGTGGAATCAATATTGATCCAACTGCAAGTCAATTGGTTGATATTACAATCCAAACAGCACATTCTACAAAGAACTTTGGAAAAGATCCAGTGGTTGCTTTATTATCATTCTCAACAAATGGTTCTGCCAAAGGGGATGATGTTACAAAGATGAAAGAAGCATTAGAAAAATTAAAAGAAATGCCTTTAGACTTCCCAGTTGATGGAGAAATGCAATTTGACTGTGCAGTGAATGAAGAAGTTGCTGCTAAAAAATTCCCAGGTTCTAAGGTTGCTGGACATGCCAATACTTTTATTTTCCCTAATATTTCAGCTGGAAATATTGGTTACAAAATTGCAGCTCGTTTAGGTGGATTTACTGCAATGGGACCTTTACTTCAAGGTTTAAATGCACCAATTAATGACTTATCTCGTGGATGTGTATGGGAAGAAGTTTATAACAACGCAATTATTACTGCAAACCAAACTTTAATGGATTAATTGAAAGTGAGAATATTTTCTCACTTTTTTTTTGCTTTAAGCTATAATGAATGCATGGAAACATTTAAATATGATATTGATATGGGCGCAATAATGGATTTTGTCGAAGACCGCTTTATGTTGGTTATTAAAGATGAAATCTGGAATCAAGAAGAACTTAATCTTTTAAAACAGATGGATTTGCATTTTTGTTATACACAGGATATCGCAATCTTTGTTTTAGAAGGTGGAGATATTGATTCAAGTGATTTTTACTTCAATATACAAGACTGTGACTGGAAGGATGAACTATTAAAAAAAGAGGTCTTAGATCTTGAAGTATATTTGGTGAATAAGAAGAATGAAATATGTTGGAAAAAAGCAAAAACTTTTTCAAAAGATGAGAGTTCTAAGATTTTAGATTGCTTAAATAGACAAGCCCGTGTAGAATTTATGCAAGGTGAGTATGATGTGAATGTTTTAGGGATTCAAAGTGCATATCAACCTTATGAGCTAAATAAATATGCGATTTTGTCGACAAAATTGTAGGAGGGTATATGAAGGCAATTATTAGTGTAATCGGGCAAGACCGAGTTGGTATTTTGGCAATGGTAGCCAATGAATGTTCAGACTATAATTTGAATATTGAAGATGTATCACAAACGATTGTAAATGGAATTTTTACCATGACAATGAGTATTTCAATTGATGAAATTAAAGGGTCTTTTACGGACTTTGTTGAACATATGGATCAAAAAGGAAAAGAAACCAACCTAGAAATTCGAGTTATGCATCAAGATATTTTTAATTCGATGCATCGTATTTAGGAGGCTTTTATGCAAGTAAGTGAAATTCAACAAACCATACGAATGATTGATGAGGAATGTTTAGACATTCGTACGATTACTATGGGAATTAGCTTGATGGATTGTATGGATCCAGATATTCATAAATCTTGTGAAAAGGTTGAAGAAAAGATTTGTCGATTAGCGAAAGATCTTGTTGCAACAGGGAATGAAATTGAAAAAACATATGGAATTCCAGTTGTTAATAAACGAATTAGTGTAACACCAATTTCAATGCTCGTAGCTTGCAGTGGTGGCAATCCAGTTGAATATGCATTGACTTTAGAACGTTGTGCACAAAAATTAGGTGTTGATTTTATTGGTGGATATTCAGCTTTGGTTCAAAAAGGCTATGCACATGGCGATTTAGAATTGATTGAGTCGATTCCAGAAGCTTTAGCGAAAACAGATCATGTTTGTTCTAGTGTAAATATTGGTTCGACAAAAGCCGGAATCAATATGGATGCGGTTCGTAAGATGGGAAAAATTGTAAAGCAATGCTCTGAAGCAACCAAAGACAATAATTGTTTAGGAGCAGCTAAACTTGTTGTATTCTGTAATGCGGTCGAAGATAATCCGTTTATGGCTGGAGCTTTCCATGGAGCAGGTGAAGCGGATTGTGTGATTAATGTTGGTGTTTCTGGGCCAGGTGTTGTTCGTGCAGCTTTGGCAAAGGCACAACCACATATCGCAATGGATGAATTAGCAGATATTGTGAAGAAAACCGCTTTTAAAATTACGCGTATGGGTCAATTGGTTGGAACCGTTGCATCCGAAAAATTAAAGGTTCCATTTGGAATTGTTGATTTATCTTTGGCACCAACACCTGCAGTCGGTGATAGTGTTGCTCATATTTTAGAAGAAATGGGATTAAAACAATGTGGTGCTTATGGAACAACCGCTTGTTTGGCAATGTTGAATGATGCTGTTAAAAAAGGTGGCGTTATGGCAACTGGTCATGTTGGTGGTCTATCTGGTGCTTTTATTCCGGTTAGTGAAGATGCAGGAATGATTGCAGCTGCCCAAGCTGGAACTTTAACAATGGAAAAATTGGAAGCAATGACTGCTGTTTGTAGTGTTGGTTTGGATATGATTGTTATTCCTGGTGATACATCAGCTTCAATTATTTCAGGAATTATTGCGGATGAAGCAGCAATTGGCATGGTTAATACGAAAACGACAGCTGTGCGTGTTATTCCAGCGATTGGTAAAGAAGTTGGTGATATGCTTGACTTTGGTGGTTTGTTAGGTTCAGGACCTGTTATGCCAATCAATCAAACCGATAATTCAGTGATGATTGAAAGAGGTGGACGTATTCCAGCTCCATTACAAGCCCTTAAAAACTAGCTTGCATATTTTTTTGCGATAAGTATAATATTTTTATAAACAAAGAAAAGAAGTAGTATAAACAAGGTAATTGATAGAGAGACGATGTTTGGTGGAAATCGTTAAGGAATTGTTTAGAACGTGTCTTGGAGTTTCGTTGTCGAATGGAGGCAATGACGTGAATTCGCGTTAAGAATGAGGTGTCATCCATAATAGAATGGATGGAATTAAGGTGGTACCGCGATAAAGATGTCGTCCTTTTGTAGGGACGACTTTTTATATATTCAAAAAAGGAGAGAAGAACATGAAGAAATTAGTAAAAGTAGCATTAGCAACTGTATTAGCTGTATCAGCATTGGGTGTATCCAACACATCTGCAATGGCGAAAGAAAAAGAGGTTATTACAGTCGGAATTTCACCCGATTATAAGCCTTATGAATCATTAAATAAGAAAAATAAAATGGTTGGATTTGACATTGATATGGTAAATTGGTTTGAAGACTACTTAAGTGAAGAAGAAGGAAAAACCGTTGATTTCAAATTCAAACAAATGGATTTTGATAACATTGTGACACAAATTCAAGGAGATCAAATTGACATTGGTATTTCTGGTTTCACATATAGTGAAGATCGTAAAGTTGAATGGTCAAATCCATATTTAGGATCAAGTCAAGTTGCGGTTGTACCACAAGGTTCTGAAATCACTTCATTGGATCAATTAGAAGGAAAAGCTTTAGTTGCACAAACCGGAGCAACAGGTGAAGAAGCTGCCAAAGAAGTAAAAGATGCAGATGTTACAGGTTTAAAGAATGTACAAGATATCATGAATGCATTAAGTGCAAACCAATACGATGCTGCAATTATTGATTCAGGTGTTGCGAATGAATATGCACAAAGTGGTCAATATACGGTATTAGAAGGAACTTTAATGGATGAAAAGAACTACATCATTGCCAAAGAAGGAAATACAGAAATCATTGAAAAAATGAACAAAGCCATTGATGCATTCACAAAGAGCAAAAAATATCAAAAATTGTGTAAAAAATACAATTTAACTGCGATTGAAGCTTAGAAAAGAAAGGTGATAGAATGTTTCCAGCATTTGCAGAAGTATTTACAGGCGAGAACATTATCTATCTAGCAAAAGGTGCGCTGCTATCCTTGTTGATAGCGGCGATTTCCTTATTGTTAGGATTAATTTTAGGAATTATTGGAGCAAGTGGAAAACGCTCTAAACATCTTGTACCACGTGTGCTTGCCAATTTATATGTTGAAATTATCCGTGGTACACCATTATTGTTACAAATTTTATTAATTTTTTCGGTTATTCCTTCCATTTATACGGCCATTACAGGTTCTGTCTTACGTATTAATGTTTATTTGATTGGGGTCATTGCCCTTTCTTTAAATAGTGGAGCCTATCAAACAGAATTGATTCGAAGTGGAATCAATGGGGTTGATAAAGGACAATGGGAGGCTTGTGAGACGCTTGGTCTTTCTTCAAAACAAACCATGCGTCATGTTATTTTGCCTCAAGCATTTAAACGAATTATTCCACCCGTTATTAGTGAGTTTATTACCTTAATTAAAGATTCGTCTTTGGTAAGTACAATTGGTGCGGTTGAATTATTAAAAGGGGCTCAAGTAATTGGAACAGAGTATTATGATGTTATGTCTCCTTATATCTTAGCTGCAATTTTTTATTTGATTATGACGGTAAGTGTCTCTTATTTAGGTCGATATGTAGAAAAGAGGTTAGCTGCAAGTGATTAAAGTTGAACATATTAGCAAGCATTTTGCGCATACCCATGCTTTAAATGATGTAAGCTTAGAAATTAAAAAAGGGGAAATTGTTAGTTTAATTGGCCCTTCAGGCTCAGGTAAGAGTACCTTATTGCGTTGCATTAATGGATTAGAAATTCCTGAACAAGGAAAAGTATATCTTGAAAATGAATGGATGAATTCAAAGGATGAAGCCAAATTTAGTGCACAAAGAAAAAAGATGGGCTTTGTTTTTCAACATTTTAACTTATTTCCAAATATGACTGTTTTAGCTAATTGTACGCTAGCCCAGACGGAAGTTTTAGGAAGAGATCAAGCAGAGGCTGAAAAAATTGCCATGGAATATTTAAAAAGAGTTGGATTAAAAGAAAAGCGGGATGAATATCCGAATAAATTATCTGGTGGACAAAAACAACGTGTAGCTATTGCCAGAGCACTTTGTATGAATCCAGAAATTATGCTCTTTGATGAACCAACCAGTGCACTTGATCCTGAAATGATTAAAGAAGTACTTGAAGTTATGACAGATTTAGCCAAAGAGGGAATGACGATGGTTGTTGTTACCCATGAAATGGGTTTTGCACGCAAGGTTGGAAGTCGAGTAGTTTTCTTAGACCAAGGACAGATTGTTGAAGATGCACCAAGTGAAGAATTCTTCTCCAATCCACAATCCGATCGTGCCAAAGACTTTTTAAGTAAGGTATTCTATCAATGAAACTTGCAAATTTTAAAGTTGAGCAATGGATGGACGACTATGAAATGCAAGCCAAGTATAATTTGACCGATACTTGTGCGATGCCTTTATCCTTGAAGGAACTATTGGATATGGAATCCATTGATTTAGACTTGATTTTGGATTATGGAATGATTACCGGATCGGATGAGGTAAAAGAGGGTATTTTATCTTTATATGAAAGTGGCAATTTTGAAAATGTTACAACTTGTCATGGCTGTTTAGAAGCCAATACAATGATTATGGATACATTGCTTGAAGCCGGAGATCATGTGATTACCTTTGAACCGGGTTATCAACAATTTATGGAGATGCCAAAATCCATTGGGTGTCAAGTTAGCATTTTGCCTTTACATAAGCCCAATTGGCAACCAGATATAGAAGAAGTAAGAAAAGCAATCCAATCCAATACCAAAATGGTTATTTTGAATAATCCCAACAATCCAACGGGTATTTTATTCAATGAAGGATTTATTCTTGATTTAATTGAAGAATGTAAAAAAAGTTCGATTTATATTTTGTGCGATGAAGCCTATCGGGGCTTTACTAAACAAAAATCAATTAGTGATCAATATGAAAAAGGGATTTCTACCGGGTCTTTAAGTAAAGTTTTCTCTTTAGCTGGTCTTCGTTATGGATGGATTAAAGCAAACCGAGACGTAATTCATCAAATCAATGTACGAAGAGATTATGTTATGATTTCGACAGGTCCTTTATTGGATGCTTTGGCATCTATCGCCTTTAAACATAAAGATGTTTTAATTGAAAGAAATCGAAGCGTAATTGAAACGAATAAAAGCATTATTCAAGATTGGTTAAAGAAAAATCCATCTTTTCATTTAGCTCTTCCAGAAGCGAGCACTGTTAGTTTTTTAAAGTATGATTTTAATTTACCAAGCGAACAATTCGCAAAAGAAGTCTTAAATCAAATTGGTGTTTTCTTTGTGCCTGGTTCCTGTTTTGGTTATGAGAATTATCTACGACTTGGTTTAGGAAGAGATCCGAAAAACTTTAAAGCAGGTTTAGAACAATTAAGCTTGTGGTGTAAACAGAATATAAAAAATAACTAGTCTATTTCGATGGACTGGTTTTTTTGTGGGTGGTTGATTCTTAATTTTGAAGTATGCTAAACTGAATGAAGATTGAGGTATGCAGATGAGAAAAATTTTGTTTATCACTGGACTTGTATTATTAAGTGGATGTTCAAGTATACAAACCATTGTAAATAATGACACTACAAAAGATCCCACAAAGGAAACGAAAAAAAAGAAGCTAAAAGAAGTGAGCTATTCTTGTCAAGGACAGTCGGATTCAACTATGACTTTGATTGCGAAAGGAGACCAACTTCTTTCAATGAAACAGGTAAGTTATTTATCGTATTCGGATATGGGAATTGAAATAAGCGATGAAATGAATAAAGATACCATTCAACAAAAAGTAAATGAAGCCCTTGATGAAAAATATAAGTATATCGATGGGGTTGATGTGAATGGAAACTTAATGAATGATAAAGTAGAAATCACGATTCAACTTGATTTTGAAAAAGCTGATTTGGACGAATTGGTTGATAATGGCTTATTAGATCAAGCGGAAAAAGAAAATGACAAAGTATCTTTGAAAAAAACGATGGAAGCTTACACAGAAAGTGGCTATGCCTGTCAAGAACAATAAAAGCGGAACTTCCGCTTTTTTTAAAGGAGAAGTGAAATGCGATATTATATAGCAGATAATCATTTTTATCATCGATCTCTTTTGGATAAGATGGATTGTAGAGGTTTTGATGATGTAGAAGAAATGAACGAATATATGATCTCTCAATGGAATAAAAAAGTGAGAAAAAATGATGAAGTCATCATCTTAGGTGATTTATCTTGGGGGAATTTAGAACAGACTCAAGATGTATTGGATCGTTTAAAAGGGAAATTATTTATGATTCGAGGGAATCATGATTACTTTTTAGAGGATAAACACTTTGACGCTTCGCAATTTGCTTGGATTCGAAACTATGCTGAGCTCAATGACAATCGTCGAAAGGTGGTTTTATCTCATTATCCAATTGCTTGTTATAATGGGCAGTATCGGAAAGATGAAAGTGGAAAACCAAAGACTTATATGCTGCATGGACATATTCATGCAACCCAAGATCAAGCTTTATTGGATGCTTATCAAGACATGGTTCGAAAGACAGAACATCGATCGATTTCAGGAAAGATTGAAACGATTCCTTGTCAATTTATTAACTGTTTTTGTATGTATTCTGATTATATGCCAATGACTCTGGATGAATGGATTGAAATTGATAAAAAAAGGCGACAAAGTAATAAAAATAATGATACAATATAGCCAAAGAGGATAAGCTATGGAACAATTGCATCAAAAGAAGGGATCAAAAGCCCTATATGTTCAAATCAAGGATATTTATCGAAAGAAAATATTAAATGGTGAATTACAATTAGGCGACAAAATTGAAAGTGAATTAGATATACAAAAGAAGTATGGGGTTTCGCGCATTACGGCAAGACAAGCGATTTTAGATCTTGAAAAAGAGGGAATGGTCAAACGTGGTCGTGGAAAAGGAACCTTTGTGATTTGGCGACCAGGTATTGAAGAAGATTTAACTCATGTTTCAAGTTTTACACAAGAAATGGAAGCGATTGGGCGAAAGCCAGGAACGCATTCGGTTCAAATTACAATTGAAAAACTCGATGAACAAACAGCACGTGAATTTAATACGGATACAAATGAATTAATGTATTGTGTTCGAAGAGTACGTACGGCAGATGATGTAAAAATTGTCTATATGGTTTCTTATTATCCTTTGTCTACGAATTTACCAATGGATCCAAATTTAATTCGAAATTCAATTTATGAGTTTTTGGATTACACGGGTTCTGGTATTCCGGTTCATATTAAAGAAAAGATTCGCGCTGAAGTTCCAAATGATGAAACAATTGAAGCCCTAAATATATCAAAGAATCAACCCATCTTATTTCGTTCAAGAATTTCATACAGTGAAAACCATGAATTGCTTGAATTATCGAAATGTTATTTTAGAGGAGATTTATACGCCTATACCATTGAAACATCAAGTAAGGAGTAATCAA
>CAVBLW010000023.1:0-33981 GCA_963596085.1 Bacteroidaceae bacterium
GAACGACATTGACTCACCTTCTACCGTAGTTCTGTTCTAGCAAAAATTCAGATGGTAACAAAACTCGTGTTTTAATTTATTCGCTTTATATGGAGTTCTGTTCTAGCAAAAATTCAGATGGTAACAAAACCTCAAAATTAGTTTAGCACAATTTTGAATTGTTTGTTAATTATGAATTACTAAATTGAAAAATTCTTTAGCTCTTGATAAATATCATGGTTCTTTTGAGTGTAATTTGTTAATAAATATTCCTTAATCATGTCCTTTACCTCCTGCAAACTGTATGTTTGCGTCGATTGTTGGGAAAAATCGTAATAGAATTGCACCATATCTGCAAAATCAATAAGATTACTTTCTAATAGACAAACATCTTCAAGCTTCATTGTTTCTAAATAATGATTTGTAAAAACAAGTACTCTACATCCTTCTAAATGATTTAAGCTTTCTAATAAATCATTGTTTAAATGATTCATTTTTAATATGCAATAGATATTGTCATACTTTTTATTATTTCTTGCGATGTATTGGATCAATTGAAGTTGAAAATTCATCAATTCTTGTAGATCCATATCAAATTCATCTTTTTGTAGTTCATCTTCATAATATGGAGAGATTAATTTTACAAGTTGTTTATAATTCATGCCATTAAAAATAACTTTAAGCATTGAATCTTCGTTCATTTCATCAGATAAAGATTCAAATAATAAATCCAATGTACTTAAGGTATCAAAATATTCTAAACTTTGTAATTTTAATTCCAAATATTTTAGCATTAATGATTTTGTAGTTAATTTCTTATCTTCATTCAAAGAATATGTATCGGTAATTTCTAATATCAAATTATTCTTCAGTTTAATCTCATCCTCATCAAAACAGAAACTCGATTGAATTTGATTTTCTGTTCGATACTCACTTTTATCTTTTGACATATATGCTTTTAATGATTGAATCATAGAATAATCTTTATTATTTGTACAAAGTATAAATTTTAAGTGGTTAATTTGAAACGACCAACGATTTATTCCATCTTTTATTGTTAATAAATTCATAATTTTATAAACGCATCACTATTGACGACTTCTTCTTGATTTGATTTACCACCAACTATGATTTCTATTTTTGCATATTGTTTTTCCGTTACCAATAATAAACGAATTTGTCCTTTTTGAGGTACATTCTTTTGTAAAACATTGACATGTTTTACTGCTGCTTCTCGATTCGCAAAGATTTTACAATATACAGAATATTGCATCATAATATATCCATTCTGAATCAAATACTTTCGAAAAGTTGCATAAGCTCTTCGATCCGCTTTTGAAACAACAGGTAAATCAAAAAATAAAATTAATCGCATAAACTCATAAATCATAAAGCGTTGGTAATGGAAATAAAACCGTTTCGCTCTGCCCATCCAAATAATTAAAGATTGAATCTAAATAAAAGCTGATTGCATTTGCTACGGTTTGTTTTCTTTCATCAATCATTATTTTATGATTCGTTAAACAAATCAATTCTTCTCTATGTACTTGCTTGAATAGAATTTCATCCATTAAATGATCATAAACATATTGATCAACAATCGGACGAAATACTTCAATAATGTCATCACTTAAATTAAACATATTTTGTTTTCCCTTATGGAAAATACCGATATTGCAAATGTAGCCTTTCGCTACAATAATCGATGAAATTAAAGAACGAAATATGGCATACCCATAATTTAATCCTGCATTGATTACATCTTCTTCAAAACGAATAAAATCATGCCCGAAGAGTTCTCTAAAATACATTTTTGCAGCTAAACCTTCTCGATTTGTTTTATCACCCGATACAACTTGATCCGAGAATTCATAGAGTTTTTTTACAACTTCAAAATCTTTTCCATTATTCTTTAAGACTTCAATTTGATTTAAAATCTTCATTTTTACGATAATGCCATGTAAATCTTCTTTCCGTTTTTTATCCCAATTCATTTGTTTAAAAATATTACCACTACTCGAAAAATGTCCATTCATCGGAAGAATGTAACTTTTCGGCAAATGATCCACACCACATATAATTGTGCATACATTATAATCCGTTAGTTTATTAATTAAAGGAACACTCAAATTCGATTGATAATTATCAATCACCAAGATTTGAATATCTGAAACTGGAATCAATAAATGATCATTTTTCACTTCTACTTTTAAATTATCTAAATATAGTCTCAAATATTCACATTTCTCGATATAAATAACTCGATAACCCATAAAACTAGGTAAAAGAAAAGGCTCCGAAGAGCCGAATCCGGGATAAACCCTTGTTTTGTTAGGTCATATGAATTTTTGCTAGAATATAACCAAATAGATTATACCCTAGTCAAATTCTAATTTCAACTTATTATCCTTCACTTCATAGAGATTTCCAAGGACATCGGTTGCATATTTTTTTAATGATTTTACAGTACCAATAGAAACTCTTAGTTGTTTTTTACAATAAGTATAAGTTGGTTTTACTTCAATAACATTTTGTTTATCATCGTTAGTTGCTGTAAATTTAACTATTTCATATTCAATACCATCATGAAGCATAATTACACCATCTCCTTCAGTCGAAGAGTCATAGATATATTTAGCACCATCTTTTTTTACGATACCAATTAATTCATCACGATGCAGTGAACAGATAAATTGATCACGGTCTGTAATCTTCTTTTTCGTTTTTTCTTCTTTATACCAGGTCGGATCAATAAGATATTTTCCTTTTGACTTTTGATAAGAAACATTCATATATCGGACAGTCAAAAAACGAATCTTTCCATCTTCACATCGATAAAAATCTGTACGATAAGGACTAATCTGCTTTAAAATCACTCTTTTCTTATTCGTATTGTAGTTTGTAGTAATATCTAAATGATTTCCTAATTCATCACTTTGATATTTCATCGATACAATTTCAGGTCCATTGCCTTTTTTCGAATACTTATGAATTCGACCATGTTCTTTTTCATAGGCAGCTAATGGATTGTCTCCAACTAGAGTTATTTCTTCTTTTCCTTTTTTCTTCACTACTTTATAGGTCTTCTTATCCTCTTTAAATTGCTGATAGTGATTTTTTACAATATCACGAATCATTTCAAAGGTTTGTGGATCATGCTTAGCCATTAAATACTTTTGATCATCTTCATTTAAAATATCTTGTACTAATCGTTTACATTTCTTTTCTTTCGGATCATAGATGTTCGATATTTTCTCAATTAAATATTCCGTCTCACCAACTTTTCTTGTACTGTAGATTGTTTCATCCGCAATTTGTCGATTTGGTTTTGTGTTAATTTTGTGAGAAATTTTAATTGGTTTAAAATTTAGATCTTCTAAATCTATGTAGTGATTGTAGTAATTTGTACTTTCTTCATAAATTGTTTTCAAATTAACAATATATTGAATGTATTTCTCATCATAGAATATTTTATCATCTGGTATGGTTTTGATTTCTCCGGTTTGTTCATCGTACAAATCATTAAAATCATGTTTGATTAAATAACCGTCTAATAAACGTAGCTTCTTTACTGAAGCAACGATTAAAGCATCAATGGCATGATGCAAATAATCTTCATCACGATCTTTTGGTAAATGCACTTTCTTTCTAAATAGATTTGTTACTCGTCCATTGATTGTATGAACTTTGGTATCAATTTCATTGTCTTTAAAATAATCCGTCAATGTATTTAAAACTACACGACAGGCATAACTGGTATCCACTAGATTTCGATTAATAAATTCTTTAATGACATCTTCTTTATGAATATCTTTTTCATAGAGTAAATTTAATTTTTTTCTATAAGGGAATTTACTCATCATAACTTTGGTACGGTATTCTTCTTCTGAACATCCCATACCTTTAAACTTTCCTGCGCGATAAGCCATTAAAGGGGTTAAATTCCCTTTCATTTGATTTTCTGAATGTAAAGCTAATACTTTATTGCTTTGTGAATCATCCAAAGAAATAGAAATGGGTATAATATGATCAATTTCAGTATATGTCGGATCATTGATTACACGATATAAATCTAAATCTTCAAAGGTGTAGGCACTTTTACCATCTTGTTGTTCATACAATGCAATCTTCATCTTTGTCTTCCCATTGACTCGATTTGGATCAAATCCTGCATCTTCTAATAACGAATTGATATGCTTATTATTATTTTCGTTTCTTTTTTGCATATTGTTAATTCGTTTCTTTTTCTCATCCGAATTTTTATCACGTGTCATTTCAACTACAATTGAATCCAATTCCCCATACTTTTTACGAATCGCATTCACAACTTTGAAAGTTTCTATTTGAGCTCTACGAGCTACTGGCGATAAAATAGCTTCTGAATCGGCTTCAATATTCTTTTTTCCTTTATGGGAAATACGATTCTTATCAAATAACTTCAATTGATGCAACAATTGCATTTGATTCATATTTGATTTAAAAAGTTCTTCATTCAAAATTTTTAATGCTTTAAAAGACAAAGAATGATAGCCTGTAATACCCGTTGTTTCCGATAAAGCTTTTACCAAATTCATTGGAAGATCTTGTTCAATTCTCAACAAAGAATCTACACGTTCTTGTATCCCTTTTTTATTTGTAAGTATTTCAACAATTTGATCAATTAAATCCACATCTTTTAAAGAAAGGGATTGCCCTTCTTTTTCAAAAATAGATTTTAGTTTCTTGTATCCTTTGAATTCAGTAAAAATTGCTTTTTCATTCTTATCGATGCGATATCCTTTAATTTGGCTTTCCTCAACATTTAATAATTTAGCCATCTCTTTAAGCGTGATTTTTCCTTTTTTATCGATGATGGAAAAAATTTCAGTTTTTTGATCAACTTCTAATTTTTCTTCTGAAATGGTTAAATTATTTAAATCATTTAAAAAGTTGAAAAGATCGGCTGTTAAAGACATTTTAGGTGCTCTTAATTCATCTGGAAAAACACTACACTTTCCACGCATTTTTTCAATCATATCTACATGTTTTAATTCACCATTTTCGATATACCATTGTCCGTATGGTGTTGGTGATTTCACACTACCTGGTCCATCATAATAAGCACGTCTTCGCGTAATGATTCCAACTATTTTTTGAACTGTATCGTAATCTAAGTCTTGATGTTTTAAAATTTCACGTAATTCTTTTTCATAATCTTTGGTATTAAAATTATTTTCATGCCCACGTACATTATTCTTCTCATTTAAACGTTCCAGTTGAATTTCACAAATATATTTTCCTTGTTTTAATAATTGCTCATTCTTTTGTAGGGTTGCTTTTAAAGAGAGTTCATCATTTGCTTTCGAAGCATCCTCTTGTACCGTATCAATACAACTTCCACGATGTTTTGTGATGTGAAGAATTGCTGCTGTTAATTCATCGTTCGTTAATTTTTCCCTCAACCCTTTACATCTTAATTGATATACATTGGATAAAGGTTGGTAGGAATCTGACATAATATCTAATTCCTTTAATAATTTTTGCATATCTTCTAAACGTGTATGTCTTCTTGAAGCCAGTCTTCTTCTACTTCTAGATTGTCTTCTTTTTTCATTTTCTGCTGCTGTTCCTTCTTTAAATAAACGAACACCATAGTCAACAAATTCACCGGATTCAATATCAATCAATCCATATCCAACACTTGTAATTCCAATATCTAATCCCAATACTAACCTTTTCATGTAAACCTCCGATAATCTTGTTTTAATTATAACATTCTTTTTTACAAGCGCTTATTTATGATATAAAAATGAACAACTTTTATTATTTCTCTTTTCCGTAAAGGAATTATTCTAATTATCTTTTATTAATTTATTATCGTTTCTTGATAATTTCTTATTGACTTTCAATTTTAAGAATGATATAAAATAGTTGTAAACAGACATAGCTGATACAAATAAAATTGAAAAATCTAATAAGGAGATCATATTATGAATCGTAAACTCTTAAAAAATAATGCAAAAGAAGCTTTTAAATTTAACTATTGGCGTTGTGTATTGGTTGCTTTCGTAGTTAGTGCACTCATTGGGATCTCTTGTGCAAGTGTTTCTTCGGATTCAAATACACAATTACAAGCTTTATCTGAACATGAATGGCTTGCGTTACTTGTTGGTGTTTTATTTGCCTTATCGCTCGCCTTCTTAATTCGATTGCTGGTCATTCGTCCATTATATGCAGGATGTCAAAATTTCTTTTTAAAAAATTCTGATCAAAAAGCCCAATTAAATGAAATGGCTTCAGGTTTTAAGAATCAATACAAAAAAACTTTTATCACTTTATTCTTAACCGATGTATTCCAAGCATTATGGACTTGTTTATTCATTGTTCCTGGAATTATTAAAGCTTATTCTTATCGAATGGTTCCTTATATTTTAGCTGAAAACCCTGAATGTTCGGCTTTAGAAGTGATTAAAAAATCCGAAGCTATGATGAAAGGACATAAATGGGAAGCTTTCAAATTAGATTTATCTTTTGTTGGTTGGACGCTTTTATCCATTCTAACATTTGGCATTGTTGGAATTTTCTGGACAGAACCTTATGTTCTACAAACCGATGCCGAACTCTACAAATATATTACGCAAAAACACTATGCATAAGCACTTTTTAATAAAATTTCCTCCTACCAAAGTAAAAGACCAGCAAAGCTGGCCTTTTACTTTTACCTATGTCCAATTTAAGAAAAATTTTTACTACTTTTTTGTATCTTGATTTTCTAAAAAATCAATCTTTTCTGCTACAAAAGCATAATTATAGAACGTTCGATCATCTTTGATCACTTTTCTGGATGCAATACGTCCTTTTACTGCAAGTAAATCCCTCACCTTCCCAACACTACTTAATGTTTCTGCAAGTCCTCGCCAAACTTCGACTTGAATATGATCATATTCATATTCACCATCGGGATTCGCAAAAGACCTTTGTACTTTGATCAATACATTACATGTTTTAATTCCATTTACAGTTTCTTTTAGTGAAGGAAGTTGTTCAATTTCACCAACAATACAAAATAAATTCATTTCTTATTCTCCTTTTATCCGGTAATGGAACCTTACCATTGTGTATCACCTGCCTTTATCTGTATTCTAGCGATTTAAAGATATAAAAACAAACGAGAGAATCAATCTGAATCTCTCGTATTTTTCTAATTTTCATACTGTAAATTGGTATTTTTTTTATGATTTAGATGTTTTCGGTTGAATTGTTGTAATCGTTTTCTTTTCTAATTTTAAATTTTTAACAATATCTAATATTTGATCTCGATTCATTTCTTTACATAAATTGAAACGATCCCAATAACTATAACCACCTAACTTGGCTTCTAATAGTTCAATTGCTAGATTCTCGAAATGATCTAAACCACGAATATTGGATGCGATTTCTCTGGCCTGTAAAGCTTCATAATTTGCTTGCGTTAATGCTTGCGTTAAATCCTCTGTTAATTGATTAATCAGTTCAATATATTGTTTAGGATTTGGTGTTTGTGCATAAAAAACAAGATAAGCATGATCACAAGAAATATCACATTCAGCACCTGCAATTTGCGTAATGATTTTTTGATCCAACCATTTTTGATAATCCGGATTTAAAGGTGACATCAAAGCATCAAGACAAGATTGAATGGCATAGTCTTTTTTTAATGCAACTTGGATTTCTTCTTCAGCTTTTAATTTATAAGCGATGGATACATAAGGAATAGATATTTCCATTTCTTCTTCATAAGCATTTCGATTCACTTCAAGGGATTCTTTTTCAATCACTCGACTTACTTTTCCTTGAATTTTACTTCTTACCTTTTTTTGATGATTAATAATCCAAGAAGAGACTTCATCAAGTTCACGTCCTGTTATAACAATCAAAATCAAACGACTTGGATCATAATTTAAAGCATAGAATCGTTCTAAATCATCCACCGACATGCTTTGGATATCTTCTTTACTTCCGAGTACATCGTTTCGAATTGGATGAGAAGAATATAAAGATTTCCAGGTTTCTTTAAACAATTTTTGTTCAGGTTGTTGGTCATACATATCATATTCACTTAAAATAATGCCTCTTTCTTTTTCAATTGAATCTTCATCAATATCTAATTCTTCTACAAAATCCAACAAAAGATATAATGAATCCTCAAAATCAGCCGTTGTTTGAAAATAATAAGCCGTCTTATTAAATGTAGTAAAAGCATTTGTACTAGCTTGCATACTTGCAAACAAGTTCGTCACATCTTGTCCATGTAAACGAAACATTTGATGTTCTAAATAATGTGCACACCCAGTTTTATGTTGTATCCTTTCCTGATTAAAGTCTTGAATCAAATCAAATCCACCCGCTCCAGTTGCTAAAGTACATAAAGAATGATAATAACCTGGCTTTTGAACTAAGATGACTTGTAAACCATTTTCTAATGTCATCTCTTTAATTGTCATATTATAAGCTTTCATTCTCTTTCTCCTTAATCATTACTTTGGCAAAACAAGAAAGTTTTTTAGCAACCTTTTGAATCTGTTCAACGCTAACAGCATCGATTGCTTCTAAACGCTCATTCATATGGAGTGGTCGATGCAATAAATCATCCAAATAGCTTTGAGAAATCATAGAAAAACCACTATCTTGTGCCGATACAATTGCATCCTTAATATCTTTTTTCGCAATATCCAATTGTTCAAGACTAAAATCACCTTCTTGTAGTCGTTTTATTTGTTGATCAATTAAATCTAATGCAAGATCAATATATTCTTTTTTTAATCCTGTATTGATAACAATCACGCCTTCAAAACGAATCAATTGACTATAAATGGAGTAACAAAAACTATGCTTTTCACGTATTTCACTAAACAACAAGCTATTGGGTGATTGACCTAATAATGAATTCAAAACAAATAAAGGAAAATAATCTTCGGATTCAACCGATACACCACTTTGATATAAAAGGGTTAAATTGCTTTGACGAATATCCATTTCTTCTTCATAAACATATTGTTGATTGCTTTGAAAGATTTGATAATTTGCTTTTATTGAAGCTTCTTTATAGCTTTTTAAATAATCGACAATTAAATCCGATGGTTTTCCACAAACATAAATAGATTTGGGTAAAGTTTTCATTTCATTCCATAGTGCTTGAATTTGTTCTAATTGAATCTCTTCGATTTGATCTAAATCCCCTTGCATTGGAATTCGTAAAGAACAATCTTCTTCGATAATGGAAAATGCCTTCAAAATGGAATAGGTATTGGGATCATCCTTTTGACGCATCAGACGATTTCTTAATAAATACTTTGCTTCATCCAATCCTTCTTGATCAAAAAGAACATGATTCATAAATTGATCCATTAATTCTAAAACTTTTTCTTCATAGTCTTCTTTTTCAATCCAATCGCTACGAATATATTGAAAACGTAAATCAAATAACAATTGGTCTCCATAACTTCTTAAATAAGCAGCCACATTCATTGCATAATTATTTGATAATTCACTTGTTAATTTTTGTTTATCCGGATACTTTTCAGTTTTTTGTCGCAACATATAAAGTAATAGATTCATTGCGGTAATCGTTTCATTGCGAAGATCAAATATGCTACGTACCGAAACAGAGACATCACTAAATTTATCTGATGAAATAATCTTCATTTTTCCCTCCAAAAAAAAAGAGGATCAGATCCTCTTTTTCATTCAATTTTAATTAAGCTACATGTACGTAAGCAATAAACGCATTTGTACATTCAACAGTAGATACAACCGTTTGGCTTCCTAACCATCCACCGTGAACAGCTTGACCATTTCCAATATAAACAGCTACGTGACCTGAGTAAACAATGATGTCACCAGGTACTGGATTACTTGTAACTGTACCTAAGCTTAAATATCCTTCTGGCCAATCATGGAAACTAATTCCAGCAGCAGCTAAAGAATTAGTAACTAGCATTGTACAGTCTTGTGATACTCCAACTTGTGCTAAGGCAGCAGCAGCAATTGTTGCAGCTTTAGAGTTATCAGTTGTTGTTGCAGCTTGTTGTTGCTGTTGTTGAGCAGCCGCTTGTTGTTGTGCTTGTTGTTGCGCAGCAGCTTGTTCTGCAGCTGCTTGTTGTTGTGCAGCTTGTTCTGCAGCAGCTTGATCACTTGCACTTGTATCAACAGTTGTTGTAGTTTGTGAAGCAGCAGTTTGTTCTGTTGTTGTTTGTTGTGCAGCCGCTTGTTGTTGAGCAGCTTGTTGTTGAGCAGCTTGTTCTGCAGCAGCTTGTTGAGCAGCGGCTTGTTCTGCAGCAGCTTGTTCAGCAGCAGCTTGTTCAGCGGCAGCTTGTTCAGCAGCTCTTTGATCTACAGCTTCTTGCGTATCATAGATTGCACCATCAGCTCCAGTATAATATCCACCTTCACCAACGTTTTCTTCATTTGTAGATTTTATACCATCTGCATTGAAGTAATAAGCATTTTCTTCAATCACTTGGTATCCTGTTTGTTTAACACCATCAACGTAATAAGAACTTGAATCATCAGACCAACCATTTTTCAATGTTCCGTCTTCATTGAATGTATAGTTTGTACCATCAATATCTAATGAAGTACTAACAACTTTTTTACCATTTTCATCAAAATAGTAATTTTGTCCATCAATTGATTGCCATCCTGTTTTACGTTTTCCATTTTCGTCAACATAATAGCTTACGCCATCTTCTTCGACCCAACTGTTTGTCTTCTTGAAACCTTTTTCATCATAGTAAGAATTTCCTTTTGACCAACCTTGATATAACTTTCCTTGTTTTTGGAAGTTATATTTTTCACCAGAAATTGTTGTTGTTCCAGTAGCAGCCTTACCATCTGCTTTAAAATAATAAGTGTTATTTCCAACGGTTTGCCAACCGAATTGCATATCACCATCTTGGTCAAAATAATATAAATTGTTATTTACTTTTGTTAAACCAGTTGCTTCCTTACGGTTATTTGATTGTACATAGTAACGGTTTTTACCTTCACCATGCCATCCTGGTTTGGTTTCATAGGCATGAACAGTTTGTGCAACAGATCCAACTGTTCCGACACAAAGCGCAGCAGCTAATAATTTGTTGTGTTTTTCGATAAATTTCATTCAATCACCTCTTCAACAGTGCCTAGATTACCATAGATTCTAAACACTTTCAAATAATCGCCTAAAAATTCGGGTTAATTTTGGGATAAATTTCTTGACCTTTTTAAAAATACCCCTTTATATAAAGGACTTGTTTCTGAATTATGGAAAAATATGTGATATTTTAAAAAAAAGCGTGTTTTTCTAAATTCATTTTTTATACTGGATCAAAATCAAGCTTTATCTAATCGATTCATTAAAATAAAAAAAGCAAGCGCTTACTTGCTTCTTTATTCAATCGTATCTAAGAAATCTTCCCCTTTTAAGACTTCTTTTGTTGATAAACCTGGATAATCCAACTGTCTTAAGACCTCATAAACGATGATTGCTGCACAATTGGATAAATTTAAGGATCGTGCACTTTCTACCATAGGAAGGCGCATACAAGTTTCTTGATGCCCTTTTAATATATGTCGTTCAATTCCTGTACTTTCTTTTCCTAGGATTAAATAGATATCGCCTTGATCTTTCTTAAAATCAAATTCACTTGGGGCTTTTTTTCCATAACGAGTCATATAATAGTAATGATCCGCCGGATTCTTTTCCACAAAGTCTTGCCAATTCTTATGAATACGAATATCACATTCTTTGGCATAATCCATACCAGCTCTACGTAAATGTTTTTCATCCATTGAAAAGCCTAAGGGTTCAATTAAATGTAAAATCGAATTTGTAGCCATACAGGTACGAATGATATTCCCTGTATTTCCTGGTATTTCTGGCTCATATAATACAACATGAATCATTTGCTCACTCTCCAGTCCTTTAAAAAGGCTTCTAACGCTTTTCCACGATGGGAAACCTTATTTTTCATCTCTTCACTTACATTGGCTGTAGTGGTCTTAAAAGGTGGATAATAGAAGATTGGATCATATCCAAATCCATTTTCTCCAACGATTCGATCATTGATTTGTCCTTCAATCGTTCCACGATAGGTTTTTTCCGTTCCCTTTTCATCAATATAAGCGATAACGCAAACAAAACGAGCCGTTTTTTCTTTTCCTTTGACTGCTTCAATAATCGCTTGATTCTTAATGCGATAAGGCGTATCTTCTCCCATCCATCTTGCTGAATGAACGCCAGGTTCCTTATTCATTGCATCCACTTCTAAGCCAGAATCATCACTAATAACGGCTTCGTGAATTTCATTATAAAGCGCTCTTGCTTTAATCAAAGCATTTTCTTCAAATGTTTTCCCATTTTCAATAATTTCTATTGAATGATCTAGATTCTTTAAACATTTGACTTCTACGTCTTTTCCAAACATTGTTTTAAACTCTTCAACTTTATGAAGATTTGATGTTGCAATCCAAATTGTTTTCATACTTTTCACCGAATCAATTATAAAAAAAAGAAGAACTCATTTCAATGAGTTCTTCATCCCTTTTAATACATTCCTTGATTCATTGCAGGGGCAGCTTGTTCTGGTTCAGGAATTTTTGCTACTCCAGCTTCTGTCGTAATAAATAATGCAGAGATACTTGCAGAATTTAATAAAGCATTACGTGTAACTTTGGCAGGATCAATAATTCCAGCTTCAAACATATTTACCCATTCACCATGTTTTGCATCAAATCCAAAGTTTTCTTTTTGTTCTTTTTGTGCTTCAACAATTTCTTCACTATTATAACCTGCATTGTCAGCAATTTGTGCAATTGGTGCTAATAAAGCATCAAATACGATCTTAATACCTTTTTGAACATCGACAACATCGGATTTTACTTGGTCTTTTAAAGCTGTATATGCACTAACTAAGCAAGCACCACCACCGATAACAATACCTTCACTAACAGCAGCACGTGTTGAGTTCAAAGCATCTTCAATACGTAATTTCTTTTCTTTCAATTCGGTTTCAGTTGCAGCACCTACTTTAATTACAGCAACACCATTTGATAATTTACCTAAACGTTCAGACATACGTTTCTTATCATATTCACTGCTTGTATTTTCCATTTGTGCAGAAATTTGTGCGACACGATCCGCAACTGCTTGAGAATCTCCAGCACCACCAATCATTGTTGTATTATCTTTTGTAACAACCAAACGTTTTACATTTCCTAAATCGCTTAATTGCATATCTTTCAATTCCATATTTAAGTCTTTTGAATAGAAAGTAGCACCAGTTAAGATTGCAATGTCTTCTAATTGTGCTTTTTGATTATCACCAAATCCAGGCGCTTTAGTAGCAACTACATTGAAAGTACCACGCAATTTATTTAAAGCTAATGTTGAAACAACTTCATTTTCTAAGTCTTCTGCAATGATTAATAAACTACGGTTTGATTGAACAATTTGTTCCAATAAAGGCAAGATTTCTTGCACATTGTTGATTTTTTGATCTGTTACTAAGACATAAGGATTTTCCATGACACATTCCATTTTTTCACGATCACTAACCATATAAGGTGAAATGTATCCTTTGTCGTATTGCATACCTTCACTAATTTCTAATTCTGTTTCAAAACCATTGGAATCATCGGTTGAAATAACACCATCACGACCAACTTTATCCATTGCTTCGGCAATAATTTTACCAATTTCTTCACTTCCGCTTGAAATGGTTGCTACACTAGCAATATCTTTAGAATCTTCTACTTTTTTCGCATGTTCTAAAATATAATCACTGATTGCTTGGCTTGCTTTTTCAATACCTTCACGCATTAATACTGGATTTGCACCACGATCAACTTGACGTAAACCACTTTCAATCATTGATTGAGCTAAAATTGTAGCTGTTGTTGTACCATCACCAGCTGTATCGTTCGTTTTGTTTGCAACTTCATAAACCAACTTAGCTCCCATATTTTCAAAAGCATCTTCCAATTCGATTTCTTTTGCAATACTTACGCCATCATTCGTAATTAATGGACTTCCATATTCTTTTTCTAATACAACATTTCTTCCTTTTGGACCTAAAGTAACACGTACTGCATCAGCTAATGTGTTAACTCCTTTTAACATTGATTCACGCGCATCTTTTGAAAAACGTACTTCTTTTGCCATAATAATCCTCCTTATTTACTTACTGCAATAATATCTTCATCTTTAATAACGATGAATTCTTCATCATTTAATTTAATATTTGTTCCTGCATATTCTTTAAATAAAACCTTATCACCAACTTGGTAATCTGCTTTATCTACACCTGTCCCAATTGCTTCAACAAGAGCAAATTTAGATTTCTCTTTTCCACTGGTCAAAATAATTCCACTCGCTGTTGTTTTTTCTTCTTCTTGTTTTTTTAATAACACATAATCATGTAATGGTTGAATCATAATTTTCCTCCTTTTAGCACTAGCAGGTTTCAACTGCTAATAATTATTATACTCAACAAAATAAGATATGCAAGTCTTTTTTAGCACTCTTTTTAAAAGTTTGCTAAAAAGAAAATAAGACCCTTAAACGGGTCTTATGATTTATTTTACAGCAATTGCTTTTTCTTTTACTTCACCAACAAATTTTTCAATTGCAGCTTCTAATGATAAAGTTTGACTTTGACGAGATCCACTCTTTCGGATTGTAACTGTTCCTTCTTCTTGTTCACCATCTCCGACAACAATTTGATATGGAACCTTCTTGATTTGAGCTTCACGAACACGATAACCAAGCTTTTCATTTCGTGCATCCAAGTCCACACGAAGACCTTGAGCTTTTAAAGCTTCTTCTACTTTTTTAGCATAGTCTAAATGTTTTTCATGATGAACTGGAATAATCGCGATTTGATGTGGCGCCATCCATAATGGGAAATGTCCTGCAAAATGTTCAATTAAAATTCCAATAAAGCGTTCAATTGAACCATAAACAACACGATGTAACATAATTGGGGTTTTCTTTGTTCCATCTGCATCAACATATTTACATTCAAAACGTTCTGGTAAGTTCATATCCAATTGGATTGTTCCACATTGCCAAACACGTCCTAAACTATCTTTGATATGAATATCTAATTTTGGTCCATAGAAAGCACCATCGCCTGGATTCACTTGGTATTCTTTTCCAGCATGGACACAAGCTTGTGCCAAAGCTTTTTCCGAAGCATCCCAAATTTCTTCTGAACCAATATATCCACTTTCTGGACGCGTTGATAATTCAATTTCATAAGGCAAACCAAAAACCGAATAAATACGATCAACCAATTGTAAAACATTTTTAACTTCTTCTTCCAATTGATCTGGCGTAACAAATAAGTGGGCATCATCTTGTGTGAAAGTACGAACACGGAATAAACCATTTAAAGCTCCACTCGCTTCATGACGATGCACTTGTCCTAATTCTCCGATACGTAATGGTAAATCTTTATAAGAATGTAAAGATGAATTATAAACTAGTAAAGCACCAGGACAGTTCATTGGCTTAATCGCAAATTCACGATCATCGACCATTGATGTATACATATTATCTTTGTAGTGATCCCAATGTCCACTTAACTCCCATAATTCTTTTGACATCATAATAGGAGTCTTAATAAATTGATAGCCTTCTTTTGTATGTTCTTCATACCAGAATTGTTCTAAGATATTTCTTAAAATCATTCCATCAGGTAAGAAAATTGGCATACCTGGAGCATATTCACTAATTGTAAATAAACCCAATTCCTTTCCTAATTTTTTATGATCACGTTTTTTCGCTTCTTCTAAGGTTTCTAAATACGCATCCAATTCTTCCTTTGTATCAAAGCATACACCATAGACACGTTGTAACATTTTATTGTTGGCATCACCCTTCCAATACGCACCAGAATGTTTCAATAATTTAAAATGACGACATTTTTTTGTACTTTCAACATGTGGTCCACGACATAAATCAGTGAAATCTCCTTGTGTATACATAGAGATGTTTGTGCCTTCTTCCATTCGATTAATTAAATCAATTTTATAAGGATCATCCTTAAAACGATCTAAAGCTTGTTCACGTGTAATTTCTTCACGTACAATTCGTTTATCCGATTTTGCACATTTCTTCATTTCTTTTGAAATTTTTTGTAAATCTTCATCGGTTAAATTGTATCCACCTAAGTCCATATCATAATAAAAACCTTCAGATACAACCGGTCCAACCCAAAATTTAGCCTCTGGGAATAAATGACGAACCGCTTGTGCTAATAAATGTGCACAAGAATGATTTAAAGTTTCTAAATGTTCATCTTCACAAAAATTTACTAATGCCATAATGTCTCCTTCTTTCATTAAAAAAAACGTCCTATCTAAGGACGTTTGCACGCGGTACCACCTTAGTTCACAGTCTAAACTGTGCACCTTCAACCTTTTAACGCAAAGTTACGGCACACTCTTTCGAGGGCAACTCCAAGGTAGTAAATAAAAGCTTCTTGAAAAGTTTGCACCAACCACTTTTTCTCTGAATGCTAAAACTTTTATTCGTGTCCTTTTCTATGTCTTTATGATGATTATAAAGCGGATAGAATACGAAGTCAAAAAGAAAATTTAGACTAAGTAATTGTCTTTTTTATTTAACTTCCCTTTTTTCGGACGTTGGTTCCATCGATGATCCTTTTTTTCTGGTTGTTCACGATAAATTTCAAAACAAACACCATCTTCAGTATTAAAGCCCTTTACTCGATAATGATTTGCTTTAACCACCTTATCAACAATTGACAAGCCTAGGCCAAAGCGTCCACCTTCACCTTTTTCATAAGGATGGAATAAGGTTTCAATCCGATCCTCATCCATTTTAGGTCCATCGTTATAAATCTTTAAATCGTTTTCTCGAACCTCAATACGAATATAGGATTTTGCATATCGAAAAGCATTTTCCATAATATTTTCAATCGTTACACGCCATGATTCTAATAAACCATCAAAGAAAACTTCTTCAATATCCGTTTGAATTTCAATGTCCTTACGAATAACAGCTGAATTTAAAACAACTTGTTCCACAACCTCTTTCATATTGGTTAAAACACCTTCTGCATCACTCGTCACTAAATATTCAACACGATTTAAATACAAAAGATTATGTACTTTATCTTCTAGACGTTGGGCATTTTCAATAATGACATCGACACTTTTTTCCATTGTTCCATAGGGATAGATTCCATCTTTAATGGATTCCGCATAGGATTTAATTGTTGCGATTGGTGTTTTTAAGTCATGTGAAATGTTATGAATCATTTCTTCTTTGGCCTTTTCTTGTTTGGTCAAATCTTCCTTCATTGTAACCAAAGCTTCTGCAACCTCTCCAATTTCATCTTTTCGATTGACATGCAATTCAACTTCTCTACCTAACTTAACTTGCTCAATATAATATTTAATTTGATTTAATGGATGAATAATGGAATAAACCCAAATCATCATAATTAATAACATAATAAAGTAAGCAAAAATCGTCAAATCAAAGGTTGAATCCACCAATGAGCTTCGTAAGATATCGGAATAGCTATCATCCATAAAGCTTGCCAAAACAAAATCTTTAGAATTTGTTCGAATACGACAAATACGATAATAATAAGTTTGATTATTTCTTGTCAGCGTGCCTTGTTGGACCTTTCCCGTCTTTTTTACAAGAGCTGCTTTTTCTATAATTGTTTCTTTTAAACTTTGATCAAAAGTTTGATCTTGTGAATCACTTAATGCTTCAATTGAATCTCCATCAATTACACAATTCGTTTGATATTTATCTACTGCAATATTAAAGTAATCTTTTTTATCATTTGAAGAGGCATCCGATTTTAAAATTGTTATAATTGACTCTTGTCGACTCTCCATCATGTCATACATTTGAATTGAAATGGTATGATCAATATTCCCCGATAAAAAGAGAAAAAAGAACGCAAAAAAGAAAACCACAAAAGATAAGATAATTAATATAATTTGTTGGGTCAAAGAAAGCTTTTTAAAGTATTCTTGTATCTTTTTCATATTAACCTAAACGATATCCATAACCATAAATTGTATGAATATTTAAATTTGGTAATTTTTTTCGTAATCGACGGAGTGTATCATCAACAACACGATCAGAACCAAAATAATTTTCATCCCATACATTTTCTAAAATCTTATCTCTAGAAAAGGCAATTCCTTTATTCTTGATAAACATCATTAATAAATCAAATTCTTTGGTTGTTAACTCAATTTCTTCATTTTCAAAGAAGATCTTTCGTTGTTCTTCATCCAATTCATAGCCATCAATGCTGATTCGATTGTTGTCATCTTTATAAGCACGTTTAATAATATTATTGACTCTTAAAACCAATTCTTTCGGGCTAAAAGGTTTTGTAATATAATCATCGCTTCCCTTTTCTAAGCCAATAATGCGATCAAATTCTTTATCTCTGGCAGACATAAAGATGACTGGAATTTCTGGACCTTGTAAACGAATTTCTTCGATTAAATCAAAACCGGATTTATCATCCAACATAATATCTAAAATCCAAAGATGTACATCATCATCACAGACATGTGCATTGGCCTCTTCATACGTATAATAAGAGCGAACCTCATAACCTTCTTTACGAAGATATTGAGCAACTAAATTGTTTAAATCTTTTTCATCTTCTACAACACAAATTACTCGTTTCATCAAAGCCCTCCTTTTTAGAAATCATTTTCTTTCATATATTGAACAACCTTACCGACATATTGTTGACACAATTCATCCGTTTTGGCCTCAACCATGACACGAATCAAAGGTTCGGTACCACTTGGACGAACAAGAATTCTTCCTTCATCTTTTAGCTCATCGGATACAGCTTGAATTTGGGCTTGGAGTCCTTCATCATGAAGAGCTTCTTCTTTATTTTTCACTTGTACATTTTCTAATAATTGGGGATAAATGAATAAGCCTTCACACAATGCTTGTAATGTTTTTCCTGTTTCTTTCATGATTTTTAGAATTTGAAGCGCTGTAAACAAACCATCTCCCGTTTTTTCATGTTCATAGAAAATAATATGTCCACTTTGTTCTCCACCGACATAGTAATCATTTTTTTGCATTTCTTCAAAAACATACTTATCTCCAACTGGTGTTTGAATATAATCAATTTTGTTTTCATCTAATGCCTTATAAAGACCAAGATTAGCCATAACCGTTGTCACACACATGTTTTTATTTAATTTATTAATTGATTTTAAATATTTTGAACAAATATATAAAATATAATCCCCATCAATTAAACGACCATCACTATCACAGCCAATAAAACGATCGGCATCCCCATCAAAAGCCAAACCAATATCAAAGTCATTCTCTTTCATCAATCGTTGAAGACCTTCTGGATGTGTAGATCCACATTTATTATTGATATTTATTCCGTTTGGTGAGTTATTAATGGCTTCAACCGTTGCACCAAGTGCATCTAAGGTTTCAACCGCTGTACTTGTAGCGGACCCATTGGCTAAATCAACTGCAATTTTCATACCGGATAAATCAACCGGTACAGTTTCCTTTAACCAAGACATATAAATTTCTAAGCCATCTTCCCATTCGATTAATTCACCAATGGAATCACCGGTTGCCAATGGCAATTCACATTTTCCATCCATATAATCTTCAATCTTTAGAAGAAGGTCTTCTTCCATTTTTTCTCCATTGTGATTAAAGATTTTAATTCCATTGTCATAATATGGATTATGACTTGCACTGACCATAATACCGCAATCAAAGCGTTCCTTTTGAATTAAATAACTAATAGAAGGTGTAGGACAAACCCCCAACAAATAAACCTGTGCACCTGTACTTGTTGCTCCAGCTGATAAACCTAATTCAAACATATCACCAGATAAACGCGTATCTTTACCAATTAAAATACGTGCATGTTTATTTTTTGAATAATGCCACCCTAAATATTGACCAATTCGAATGGCCATATCTAAAGTCAATCCTTCATTTGCTCTTCCACGAACTCCATCTGTTCCGAAATACTTTCCCATAAAACCTCCTATTTACTCATCTGAATTTTTTAATTGAACACTGACATGTGTAGCACTCGGTTCAATTATAACATCAACCGTATTGCCTTGTGCATCATAAGCAACGATGCTAGCTTCGGTCTCAAAACTTCCTTCTTCATTGCTTCCATCAACAATGGCTTTTACCCGTCGAATCGAATCAATTTGATCGGCTGTTCCAGTAATTTGTACCTGAGAAATTGATAAGACTGGCGTATTGTAATCTGTTTCCTTTCGATTGCTCGAAACAATCAAATCACTCGATAGACTAAATACCTTGCTCACCTTTTTTGAAATATTAACCGTCACACTAGAAGGCGTAATTTCAGCCTTTACTCCCGTCGGTAAATTTTGTACCTTTAGATCTACTACATTGGTTCCTTCCGAAAGTTTCTGTAGATCCGCAATGACTGTAATATTCCCTTGACGACGGAAAACTTGAATTTGCGTATTATCTCCACTCAATTGAACGGTTACTGTACTTGGAATACCTGAAACTTGGTATTTACTTGAATCATATAAAGTTTCAACTTGGACATCTTGAATTTGTGTACTCGTTGAAGAATCATGAAACAATTGCATGCCGATTTGTTCGTAATTTGCTCCAATACAGATAACAATTGAAACAATCAAAGATACCATAATTGAGCCTTTTTTTGAAAAAATGATTGCATCTACTAATTTATTTATTTTCGAAAATAAGAATTGAAATAAGCTGTACGCAAAGCGCAATATTCCAACTGGAGGTTTATTATTTGGATTTTCCATTTTTTATATCCTCCACATCTTCATTGTATAAATCAATAATTTTGATTGGTTGAATTCGTTCATCGGTTTTTCGCTTTTGTTTCGTTTCTTCTTTCTGATTGTGGGCAAAACCTAAAGATTTTGCTGTTCGTACAATCACATTGGATTCATCACTTTCTTCTGGCACCAATACATTCATCAAAAAGCGTCGTAATCCTTCAACAGGATACTTTGTCAACTGACCATTCATAGCCAAAGAAATCGTTCCAGTCTCTTCACTGACAACAATTGTAATGGAATCGGTAATTTCACTAATTCCAACGGCTGCTCTATGTCGTGCTCCATATTTACTTGGTAAATCACGACTGGTTGGTGGAAAATATGCAGCTGCACACGCAATTTTATTTCCTTGAATGATTACTGCCCCATCGTGCATTGGTGTCCCATATTGAAAAATGGTACCCAACAACTCACTTGAGACAACAGAATCCATACGAATTCCCGTATTGACATAATCTGTCAATTCTTGTGTTTGTTGAATCGTAATCAAAGCACCCGTTTTTGAACGTGACATTTGTTCACACGCAATCACAAGTTCTTCAATCATTAACATGCTTTGTTCTCTTGTTAAATCCGTCGTTAAGGCAACCGATGACTTCCCTAATTTTTCAAGCATGCCACGAATTTCTGGTTGGAAGACAATAATAATAGCCAAAACACCCCATTGCAAAAACGTATCGATGACCTTACTAAATGCCGTTAAACCAAGTAACATCGAAATCGCTTTAATTAAAAATAAAACTAAAATCCCCTTTAATATTTGAACCGTCCGATAATTATTTCGAAACAAGCGAAGGGCCATATAAATCAGGCCCCATACCGCTAAAATATCTAAGATAAGACGAACAATCAAAATAACATTGGAGAAAGTTTCTATTCCATTCAAAATAGATTTCCCCCTTTCAATTTTCTATAAAATTTCTTGAATCATTTCTTGAATTGACATACATTCATGGCCACATAAATCTTTAATCTCACTTGGTGAAGTGAAAAAAGCATAGCGATTCTGTGTCAATTCTAACATCGGAATGTCCTTTGGAAGATTTCCTACCGCATAGACATCATCCATATCAACATCTGCATACATTGCAACATATTCAAGCCCTGTTCCTTTGGATACATTTTCAGCAACTAAATCTACACAATAATTATTCGCATACGCTTGAATATTTTCTGAAAAAAACAAATTAAATTCTTCCGCTAACGATTCTGCTAAATCTGGATTGGCCATTGAGAGAACGATTTGTGAAAAATTGGATTGATTGAATACTTCTTCTTCACATAGATCCTCCTTCATATTTGGATACCGATGCTCCTCAATGTTTGGATCAACAATAATACGATGTCGATGATATCCATCATTTACAACGTAACTAGCAACCCCTTCTAATTGCTTAGCAATATAGATTGCATCAATTGCAGTCGTATAATCCAAAAAATCACTCTTTAATACATTACCTTGTGCATCATAAATAACACTTCCATTATTTGTAACATAATAATCTGGTTTAATTCCATCTTTATCTAAATACTTATCTAAAGATTCTTTGGCACGTCCGGTTACAATCACAAATAAATTTCCGGCTTGTTGCCATTTACGAATTGCCTCACTATCTTCAGCCATTACTTTTTTTCCATAACATAAAGTTCCATCATAGTTTGAAGCTAATATTTTCATAAAACGTTCTCCTTTGCGCTTTAAATCCATTCTATCACATAACTATATTTCTTGCTTCTTTCCTTTTCGTTCCTCTTTTAACTTTCGTTTTTGTGAACGAGACATTGGAATCAATTCATGATCATTTAATTGCACAGCATCATGAAACCAAGCCGTAATATGTTTTTCGTTCACGATATAAGAAACATGAACACGAAGAAAACCATAAGGCAAAAAAGCTTCTTGCGCCTCTGACATATTCATCCGCTTATGAAAGACCCCTTTTTTGGTATGAAAATAAACCATTTTATCCATTTTTTCTAAATAATAAATATCTTCATAAGGCATAGAGACATGTACACCATCGTATTGAATCGAATATAAATCAGCTTGTTTCGTCTGTGTTAATAACGAATCCGAATATGTCATTAAATCTTCTTGAATCGATTCTTTTGAAAGATAAAAAACACGTTGTCTTTGATCTTCAGCTTGAAGCTTATGTACATCCTGACAAAGATAAAGAATCAATGTATTGGGATGATCATGAACAAAGACACTTTCAAAACGGTTGCTTTTAAACATTTCATCAAAGACAAAGATTTGAAACGCTTGATTTTGACAAATTTTTGCCAAAACGCTTGGTTTATAAAAATGACGAAATGTCCAATCAACCCCATCGAAAATTTTACCTAAGGCGAAAACAACTTCTTTTGTTTCCTTTTCATGTTCTAAAAGTGCTACTCGGATCATACTACTATTATATCAACTTTAAACCTTCATTTCTTAAGAAAGATAAAAAAAATAACAGTCAACGACTGTTATTCAATTTCTTCGCGCCAAATTTTAGCACCTAATTCATTTAATTTTTCATCCAAATTATCATATCCACGATCAATATGATAAATATCATGAATTTCTGTCACACCATCTGCCATCAAGCCAGCAACAACTAAAGCAGCTCCACATCTTAAATCGGTTGCACGAACACGACTGCCATAAAGCTTTGTTTTGCCATGAATAAATGAGCTCGCATCATGAACATCAATATCTGCACCCATTTTATTTAATTCAGCACAATGTTTAAACCGTTCTTTGTAAATCGTCTCTGTTACTGTTGATTGGCCAATTGATTGCGTCAATAAAACCGCAAAAGGTTGTTGAACATCAGTCGCAAAACCTGGATATGGTTTAGTCAAAATTTCAGTTGGTTTTAACTCTGCATTTTTCCCTAAGATATGAACAAAGTCAGAACCCACTTCCATTTGAATACCAATTTCTTTTAATTTCATAATAATCGCTTCTAAATGTTGAGGAATTACATTTTCAATCATCATGCCATCACCCATTGCAGCGCCCATGATAATATAGGTTGCCGCTTCAATACGATCCGGAATAATTTCATGAATACATCCCTTTAAACTTTCTACACCATCAATCGTAATTGTACTTGTACCCATTCCATGAATACGTGCACCCATTTTATTCAAAAGCGTTGCGATATCGATAATTTCAGGCTCTCTCGCTGCATTTTCAATAATGGTACGTCCTTGTGCATAAACAGCTGCCATCATAATATTAATTGTCGCTCCAACACTAGAAATATCCAAGAAAATATTCGTTCCAACTAAGTGATCTGCATGTAAAATATAACATCCATTTTCATAGTCTACATGTGCACCAAGGGCTTCAAAGCCTTTAATATGTAGATTGATTGGTCTAGGTCCTAAATAACAACCACCAGGCATTCGAATTTCAGCATGTCCATATTTTCCTAAAAGAGCACCCATAAAATAATAGCTTGCTCTAAGTTTTGTCGCCGCATCCGATACCAATGGATTATTTTGCATGTTTCTCGGATCAATATAAAGCGTTCCTTCTTCTCTTTCTTCGACATAAACACCTAATTCTTTTAATAAAACAACCAATGCACGAACATCAGAAATATTAGGCACCCCATATATAGTTACTGGTTCATGTGCTAAAACACATGCAGGTATTAATGCAACCGTCGCATTCTTTGAACCAGAAATCGTAACCTTACCGCGTAAGCGATGTCCCCCTTCGATTTTAATTACTTTTTCCATCGTATACCTCCCCTATAGGAAAATCCTTATAAGCGCTAAAATTTTACCATAAATCAAAAAAATTGAAAAGCATAGCTATATAAATTGCCTTACCAAGCATAAAAAAAGGTGATGTTTCCATCACCTCAATGAATACTTAAATTATTCAGCTTTTCCAGCAGAACCGAAGAAGTTTTCTACCATATCTTCAACTAATTCTTGGATTGCTTTTGTACCTGGAGCTAATAATTTACGAGGGTCATAACCTTTACCTTCTTGATCTTTACCAGCTTCAATATATTTACGAGTTGCATCAGCAAATACTAATTGGCATTCTGTATTTACGTTAACTTTAGATACACCTAAAGTGATTGCTTTTTGAACTTGTTCACGTGGAATACCAGAACCACCATGTAATACTAATGGTTTACCATTTGTAGCAGCTTGGATTTCTCCTAAACGTTCGAAGTTTAATCCAGCCCAGTTTTCTGGATATTTACCGTGGATGTTACCGATACCAGCAGCTAAGAAATCAACACCTAATTCAGCAATTGTTTTACATTCTTCTGGATCAGCTAATTCACCAGCAGAGATGACACCGTCTTCTTCTCCACCGATTCCACCAACTTCACATTCAATTGATAAACCTTTTGAATGAGCTAATTCGATCATTTCTTTTGATTTTTCTAAGTTTTCTTCGAATGCATAGTGAGAACCATCAAACATAACGGAAGTAAATCCAGCAGCAATTGCAGCTTTTGCTCCTTCATAAGTTCCATGATCTAAGTGAAGAGCAACAGGAACAGTGATTCCTAAGCTGTCATGAATGTTTTTAACCATTCCAACAACGTTATCAAAACCACACATGTATTTTCCAGCACCTTCTGAAACACCTAACATAACTGGTGATTTTTTAGCTTCACATGCTAAAAGGATTGCTTTAATCCATTCCATGTTGTTGATGTTGAAAGCACCGATTGCATAATGCCCTTCATGCGCTTTGTTAATCATTTCTGTAGCAGATACTAACATTACTATTTCCTCCTTGTATGTTAATCTTACACGCTTTATTTTACTACGAATCGTCCTATTTGCAAACCCTTATCGAAGTGAACTTCCACTTAATAAAGTTCCATTTGCCAAAGTTCGAATTCTTTCCATCACACGATCCGCACCAACTTTATCCGATTTTTCAATAAAAGCATATTTCTGTTGTAACTCTTCCATTGAATAATTTGATGTAAAATAAGTTTTTTTCTTCTTTTCCATCCGTTCATCCAAGATTGGAAACAAGAGTTCATTTAAAGTCCATGCGCTTATTGATTCTGAACCAATATCATCAAAAATAACTACATCACTTTTTAAAAGTGCTCGATTCATACGTTGTGCAATTTCTTCTTGACCAAAAGATTCTTTCATCGTTTTGACCCATAAAGGCACTTTGACAAAGGAAACTGTTTTTCCAGCCTTTGCATAATAATTACAAAGTGCCTTCATCATATAACTTTTTCCAACACCAGCTTGTCCATAGAGATATAAACCTTTTGGATCTCTTTCTGATTGAATGACGGCTTGTAAAGTTTTTAAATATTCAGATTTTAAATCAATTTTTTTCGTTAAGTTTTCGATTTCAATCAAGTAATCCATTTCACTCATATGTGAGATTTTAAAATTTTTTCGATGGGCTAACATTTCTTCTTTCTTTTTTTCAAAAGAACAAGAAATATATCGTTCTTCCAAATACCCATTTTCATCAAAACCTAAATGATAAACCTTTCCTTTTAGTTTTTGACGACAAAAAGACAAAGAACGACATCCATTACATTTGATGATTTCTTCTTTCCAAGTTAAAAATTCAATAATATTCTCTTCAACAAAATTTGCGGATAAATTGTATCGATTTAAAAATTGGCGAATTTGTGGAATCGCAACAATGGATTGGATTTGTTCATTCTTCATTGCTTCCACCTCCTAATCCTTTCAGCATCGCATTCACTTCATCAATCAATTCTTGACTTGCATCATGCTGTTCTTGATTTTTATACCATTCCGGATAATCCTTTTGTACGGTTTTATTTTTCTTACTTGGCTTTTCAGAAAGTAATTGCAGAGCCTTTTCTTTTGTATCAATTCCTTTTCGAGCCCAAGTCGAAGCAACTTTTTCCACATAAGCTTTGGGAAATTTTTGATCCGTTTGTTTCAATGTATATTCAATTAAAACATTGACCACTTCATTAGGAAAACCATAATTTGTACAAAGATTCTCAATAAGTTTTCGATCAAATGCATTGACGGGTGCACCATTTTGTAAACGACTTAAAAATTGAACTGGAGCCATATTATACCCCTCTTTTTGAACTGGTTTGACTTGATTTCGATAAATTTGTGTCTTTAAATGTTCCCAATCAAAATAATGCGTTGTTGGATTAATCGAACGCATGACATATTTTTTCATATCTTTTGCACTAATTCCATGAATATCCGCTAAATGACCAATTTGTTCCATCGTTTCTTTTGTTCGTAAACGAATTGGAAAAATTCGATCCATTCCAGTTAAAAATTCATCATAATTAAAATGATATTTCCGATTCAGATTTTTTTCTTTTGGAACTAAAGCAGAATGCACTTCTTCCTTTTGATCATCCCAAGTATTCAAAGAATCCAAACAAGTCTCTTCACTCACATTTTCAAAGGAATCATCCACAAATTGATTGGCAGAAAACATCATTTTGATATAGTCAAAACGAACAGATCCTACTTTTTGAAAAAGCATTCGACTAAAAGTATCATGTTCTAGAAAATCAAATAATTCCAAAGGTGCATAAAGATGATAAAGCCATTTGTTCTCTGCTCGAAAAGTCTTCAATAAATGGAATTGTTCTAAATATTTTCTTGCCTTTATAAAAGCAGATTGATTCATTAAAGACATCGAAAGTAAGATATTTTGCTCAATTTCTTTATCAACAAAAGAGGTCATTAATAAATAAAGAACGATGGCATCACGATTCATTAAAGGGTAATACAAAACAGTTAAATTTTGTATCGATTGTTTGGATAAAGGGGTGATTTGAACAATTTTACTCATTTCTGACAATGGCATCTTCCTCCTTTTTTAAAGCCTTTTTAATTTCAATTTCTAAATCTTCTACTGATTTATTATTTTTAATAATAATGGTGCTTCGTTCCATTTTTTCTTTGGGTGACATTTGTTTTGAAATACGTTCTTTTGCTTGCTCATAAGTGAAATTGCGATAGTTAAATAAGCGTTCCAAAGCAATCTTGTCTGAAACAACAATACACCAAATGGATTCAAAGTAATCTTCCATATGACTTTCAAACAAAAGTGGGACTTCTACAAAGACAAATTTTGCTTCTTGTTTTGAAATCCATCTTTTCATTTCCGCTAAAATCAAAGGATGTAGAATGCTTTCTACTTTCTTTTTTTTCGTATTGTCATTAAAAATCGTTTGTGCCATTTTTTTCTTATCAATTTCACCTTGGGCATCAAGAACAATCCAAGGAAGTTGTATTAAATAAAAATAGCCTGCTTCCCCTTTTTTTAAAAGTTTAGCATTCACTTGATCACAATCAAGCACCGGATATTGTTTTGAAAGATAGGATGCAACCTTCGATTTTCCAGATCCCATAGAGCCTGTAATTCCTATTACTTTCGTTTTTGACAGTTTCGGCATAAATATGTTCCCCTTTGTCCTACGACAATTTTATCAATTGCTTGTCCACAATCAGGACAAGGCTCTCCTTTTTTTCCATGCACTTTTAATTGAATTTGAAAACGACCCGAAACGCCTAAGGAAGAAGTATAATCACGAATGGTCGTTCCGCCACATTGAATCGCATGATTTAAAATTGTTTTGGTCTTTTCTACAATGAAATCACAATCTTTTTTCGATAATTTCGAGCAACGACTTCTTGGATCCAAATGGGTTTCAAAACAAATTTCGTTGGCGTAGATATTTCCAATGCCCGCAATAATTGTTTGATCCAACAAAGCCATCTTTAAATTTTTCTTTAAAGGATGAATACAAGCATAAAGATATGCACCCGTACATTCTTCTTGATTAAAATCAAGACCCAATTTTTTTAAGGGAGGTAAATTTCTTATTGCTTCTTCTTTTGAATATAAATACATTCTCCCAAATTTTCTTGTATCGTGGTAACAAAGCTTTCGCCCATCTTCTAAGTAAAAAACAACATGAATATGTTTTGATTCTTGAATTTCTTTTTCAAAGATATAGAACTTCCCTTCCATACGTAGATGACAAATCAATCGGTTTTTATCTAAAGTTAGGATCAAATATTTTCCGATTCGATCAAAATCTATAAATTGTTGATCTTTTAATTGTTTTGTAAAGAAAGATACACTTGTCTCGCCAATTATTTTAGGGTAACGTACTTCTACATCGCTAATTTTTGCCCCCTTAAGTGCTTTTGAAAGGGTATCAATAACAACTTGTACTTCTGGACCTTCTGGCATTATTTGGCCTCATACCATGTTTTTCCATAGGCTATGGATGCTTTTAATGGAACCTTAAGATCCATAACATGATTCATCGTCTTACGAACCAATTCAATCATTTGATCCAATTCTTTTTCTGGAACTAAAAAAATCAATTCATCATGAATTTGAAGCAAAAGCTTTGATTCAACATTTGCGTCTTTCATGGCTTGATCAACTTGAATCATTGCAAGCTTAATCAAATCGGCTGCACTCCCTTGAATTGGAGCATTCATTGCAGCACGTTTTCCAAATTCTCTGGTCATAAAATTCTTATCATTGATTTCCGGAATATAACGACGCCGGTGAAATAAGGTTTCAACATAGCCATTTTCTTTACAAAAATCAATTAATTGATTCATATATGTATGGATATTTGAATATTTTGAAAAATATGAATTCATAAACTCTTTCGCTTCTGTACGGGAAACATTCAATTGACTTGCGAGCCCAAATTCGGTTTGCCCATAAACAATACCAAAATTAACGGTCTTAGCCGCTCTTCTTCTTTCTGGTGTAACTTCTTCTTGATCACAATCAAAAATCAAGGTCGCTGTTCGAGTATGAATATCCGCATCATGATTAAATGCATCAATCATATGTGTTTCATTGGCCATGTGTGCCAACATTCTTAATTCAATTTGAGAATAATCCGCTGATAATAAAACCATTCCTTCATCTGCTACAAAGGCTTTTCGTATTTCTCGACCTTGTTCATCACGAATACTAATATTTTGTAGGTTCGGTTCACTACTTGATAAACGACCTGTTTGGGTCATTGTTTGATTAAAAGAAGTATGAATTTTTGAATCCGCACAAATATGTTTCTTTAATCCATCGATATAGGTTCCCTTAATTTTTGCGTATTTGCGATAAGACAATAAACAATCAATAATCGGATGTTCACTTCTTAATTTTTCTAAAACTTCAGCCGAAGTTGAACGTTTCTTACCCACTTTTAAATTCAAATCATCATATAGAACTGAAGCCAATTGTTTTGGTGAATTAATATTAAATTCCTTACCTGCAAATTCATAAATTTTATGAACAAGCTTTTCTACCTCTTGTTCATTTCTTTGATCAATCGCATCTAAAACCGATGCATCAATTGAAATGCCTTCCTTTTCCATATGAAATAAGATTGGAACCAAAGGAAGCTCAATATTTTGATATAAATCATAAATTTGATTCTCTTTTAATTGTTTAAGAATTCCTTCTTCTTTTTCATGCAATTGAACAATTAGAGCTTTTGAAATTTCAAGCATTCGTTCGAATAAACTGCTTTCTTTCTTTTTCGTTTTTAGAGTCAAATCATGAAATGATTCCGGTAATTCAATATTTAAAGCTTCCAATAACATATCTTGATTGGTTGCTTGTGAATGCAATAAAAAGGAAGCGATGTGTAAATCATCTTTAAATATACATTGACTAAAACCATTCTGATCGAAAAGATGCATCATTTCTTTGATATCCCAGGTACTGTATGCATTTTCTTGCGTCAACATCGTTTGAAAAGCAAGATCCATTTGTGCATTTTCCTTTGAAATATAATAAATCGTTTCATCTTGAATACCTAAGAATCCAAAAAGCTCTTGCTCAAGATAGGAAGCATAGGTACAGACTGGCAAAAGAATTGGACTGGATATCGTCCAAGATAGCAATTCTTTAAATGCATATTCTTTCTTTGGACTTTTATTCTTTTTTAGGAAAGAACGCATTTCATATTTTTCAAAGAAGTCTTGTAATGTATCTTTATAAGCATGAAACGCACAATCTTCTAAAGTGAAAGGAAGAGGAACATCACGATAAATCGTTGCCAAATGTTTGGATAAAAAAGCATTGTCTTTATCTTTTATTAGCTTTTCTTTTAACTTTCCTTTTACTTCATCAATGGAATCATAAACTTCTTCAACACTTGAATGAGCTTTTAAAAGCTTGATGGCAGTTTTTTCTCCCACACCAGCAACCCCAGGGATATTATCACTCGTATCACCCATCAATCCTTTTAAATCAATCATTTGGATTGGCATAAGGCCATCATATTTTTCTTTAAAGGCATCAATGTCCATAATTTCCATTTCACTAATTCCTTTTTTCATCAAAAGAACATTACAATGGGAATCAATCAATTGAAGCAAATCACGATCGGAACTAAGAATGGTTGTTTGAATCGCTGCATTTTTTGACATCGTGCCAATAATATCATCGGCTTCATAACCATGAATTTCATAGCGTTGAATTCCTGCTGCATCTAAAAATTCACGTACAATGGGAAATTGCGCAATTAATTCTTCATCCAGTGGTTTTCTTGTTCCCTTATAAGCTGGATATTCATCTTTTCGAAAGGTTTGACTATCCGCATCCCAAGCGACCAAAAGCGCATCGGGTTGTATTTTTTCAATTGCTTTATTTAACATCATCACAAAACCAAAGATGGCATTGGTAGGAATGCCATTGGAAGTTGTCATACTTTTTCCATAGAGTGTTGCATAATATGCACGAAACAACATGGAGTTTCCATCTAATAATAATAAATTTTGCATCTTTTCACCTATTTCTATACGAATTATTCTAACATACTTTAAAGAAAAAATGAGCTTCATCCCATGGACTTAGCTCAGATTTAAAGTTCATTTTTTTTGTCTTTGGATTTCCATTGAAATCGCAATTGCCATTTTGATTTATTTTGTTTAAAGCTTTGAAATAAGTTTATTCCAAAGTATAAGAATAAAAGTGTAATCAATTGAAAAATCAGAGTTGCGAATTCCAAGCGGAAAAACCAAGTCCAAAAACGCAATTGAAGTACATGAAAAAGCCTTGAAATGAAATAAGGAATAAAATCATAAAGAAAACCTGAAAGCATAGTCACACCAGCTAGATAAAGCAGATTTTCTTTTTTCTCATAGACAAAGCCAACAAATACACTTGCAAGTGGAAATAAGAAAAAGGAAATTGGAAAACTTGATTGAAAGAAGAAATCATACAACAAACCAAACAAAGCTCCAATCAAAATGCGGTCCATCAAAACACGATCATAAGTCATCATCAATAAAGCCATCAATGTGACATGTGGTACAAAAGACATCGTTTGAAAAGTAAAATCAACCGCAAATACATAAGAAATATATGTATCTACAATCCCTGTAATAAATAAAAGAATGGCGATATTCTTTAACTTCATATTATGAATCCTCATTTCCCATGATGACAACATAATTAAAGCTTTTAATATTACTAATTGGTTGTACATAGACTGTTGAAATCAAGGAATCATCATTTCTTTCTACTTCCGTAACCGTTCCAACTAAAACTCCACCAGGATAATTTCCACCTTTACCGCTGGTCGCAACGGATTGTCCACTGGTTACATTAGCATCATTATCAAACAAAGACATGCAATATTCATTGCGTGTTACATCATAAGATTGAACAACACCTTCAATCGTAGATCCATCGGGTAAAGACATCTTTACAGCTACATCATTGGTCAAGTTTTCACTGGTTAATAATTCAACAGTGCTTGTATTGGTTTGGACTTTCGTAATTAAGCCAACCATTCCTTCACTGGTACGAACAAGCATATTTTCTTTCACGCCTTGTTTTGAACCTGCAGATACAGTTACGGTTTGATTCCAAGCTTCACTTGATCGTTTAATAACAGAACAAGTAACTATCTTCGTATCTCCCATGGAATTTTTAACATCTAAAAGTTTTTCTAATTCATCATTTTTACTTTGTTCTTCTTCATATAAAGTTTTATAGCTTCTCTGCTCAGCTAATTCTTGTTGTAGATATTCATTATCATCGTATTGATGCCATAAATTTGCGAAATCGGTAAAAACATTTGTAATAGACTCCAATGGATGTTCAATCAAACCATATTGAAGATAGGTCCATGCACTATAACCCATGTCAGATAAAGCTTGTTGTCGAAAGCTCATTAAAACACATCCGATCACCAAAACAACAACAATACATATGGATAAGACTCTTTGTAAGTGATTCAATCTTCGCATTTAAATCCCCCAAATCGAATCCATTATAGCAAACAATCTCGCTTTATCCAATCAAGATTTCACTCTGTCGAAAAGAAAAATAATTATTTCTTCCGACAATGATGTGATCTAAAAACTGAATACCCATCATTTTAGCAATTGCAGCAATTTGTTTGGTGCATTGAATATCCTCCTTAGAAGGTGTGCAAACACCAGAAGGGTGATTGTGAACGCAAAGAACCGAATTAGCTGATTCTAAAAAAGCCTCCTTAAAAATATCTCTTGGATGCACACAGCTTTCGGTTAAAGTTCCTTTAAACAATACGCGATGACTAAGAATATGCCCTTTAGCATCCAAATAAAGTGCAATAAAGTGTTCTTGTTTTTCATAGCCATATGCTAATTCAAACCATTTCACAATATCTTCTGGCCTTGCGATTGTAGATTGATAGGAATGTGCTTGCATAGCACGTTTACATAGCTCAACGCTTGCTAAAATTTGTAAAGCCTTCCCTTCTCTAATTCCTGGAATCTCCATCAATTGTTTGGCATGTAAATCAAATAGATTTGCTAAAGCATTTGAAACATTTAAAATTTCTTGGGCAATTTCATAAACCGGATGATTTTTATTCCCACTTTGTAGAATCAAAGCAAGCAATTCAACATCACTTAATGTACGAATGCCTAGACGTAATGCTTTCTCTCTTGGTCTTTGATCTTTTTCTATATCTTTTATCTTCATATATACTAATACGATTTTTTATAAAAAAAATACAAAAATAGTTTACAAGAATTCAAAGTTTTGTTATTATAAGTGAGCACATGGCGGTTGTGGTGAAGTGGTTAACACAGCGGATTGTGGCTCCGTGATGCGCGCGTTCGAATCGCGTCAGCCGCCCCATT
>CAVBLW010000024.1:0-14232 GCA_963596085.1 Bacteroidaceae bacterium
ATCTAATACGTCACTTTCTGAAGCTTAATTCCATTTTCTACTTGCAATTGGGGAAAAATCTTATGATTCTTTTGTCGATTCTCTTCATTTGAGTTCATTAAAGTGCCCTAAATGTAAACATCATCATTTCGTTAAACATGGTCATTACCCAAGAACATTGAAATATAGAAATCAAAAGGTCTCTTTAAGGATTTTACGTGTTAAATGTTTAAGCTGTGGTTCTACTCATGCCATCCTTCTTTATTTTATTGTTCCTTATTCTCAATATGCTTTGGAAGTTCATTTAAAAGCTATTCAATCAAAATATATTAATTCTTTTTTAGAATGTATTGGATGGAACGAAAATATAGCTGAATATTCCTATTATTATATTCGTGACCAATATCGTAAGCGTTGGAAACAACTTCTTATTTCTGAAAACATATCCTTATGGCCTAATCTTTTTAAGGACTGTTTCAAACACTTTTCCATGCAATTTATGCAGATTAAATGTACTAAAAATATTTTTATTCCCCTTTCCACATAAAATGTAAGGAAGATGGCATTTTCCTTGTATATTATGTCGCTATAAGGAGGAAAATATACAATGGACAATAAAAAAGCACAAGAAATCGCTTTAAAAAGATATGGATCGATTGCACCACTCATATCAGGAAATATCGATTCATATAAATCTAAAAGTGATTATTTTCGTAGTGTCGCTTCTACAATCGGAGTACATCCTCATACGATACAAAGATGGTATTTACGATATTTAAAAGAAGGTTTTGATGGTCTGATGCCAAAATCAAGAAACGATCTGCATCATTATCGGAAGCTGGATAAAGATATAAAGGATCAGATCATATATCTTCTTTCAGAATATCCTCGACTTCCAGCTACGATGGTCTATCAAAAACTATTGGAAACAAACACTATCGTAAGTAAAGATGTTTCTTTATCAACGGTGAATCGATTTGTACAAGAATATAAGAAATCCAAAGGCTTTACTCCACTTAAAGATATGAAAAGATACGAACGTGAACATATCAATGAGGTATGGTGTGGTGATTCTAGTGTAGGCCCCTATTTAAAGGTAGATGGGAAGAAACAAAGAACATATATTATCGCATTAATTGATGATGCAAGCCGAATGATTGTAGGAATCGATATCTTTTTTAATGATAACTTTGTGAATCTGATGAGCGTGATTCGTGGAGCAGTAATCAAATACGGAAAGCCAAAGACTTTTAATTTTGATAATGGATCCAATTATAGAAGCACGCAAATGAATCTTCTAGCTGCAAGAATTGGTACAGTGATCCATTATAATCCAGCTCGTACTCCGACTGGAAAAGCTAAAATCGAACGTTGGTTTCGAACGATGAAGGACCAATGGATGTCCCAATTATACATGAGTGATTATAAAAGCCTTGATGAATTAAGAAAATCGTTATTTATGTTTGTTCAAGAATACAATCAACGGATACATTCATCATTAAATGGAAAGTCACCAATGGAACGCTTCTTTTCAGAAAGTACATTGATTATAAGAATGAATGAAGATGAAATCGAACGGAGCTTCCTTCTTGAAATCGAACGGAAGGTATCAAATGATAGTGTGATCGTAATCGATGAAAAGGAATATGAAGTCAATTATAAATATCAGGGACAACGACTCTTGATCCGTTATTCACCAAATTTAAAGCAGGTATATGTAGTGGATTCGATTTCAAAGGATTTGGAACCTATTGAACTATTGGATAAAAATAAGAATTCAACCATGCATCGACAAAAAGTAAAGTTAAGTGAATTAGGAGAAAGATCATGAATTATACAGGAAGATATGGTTTAGAAATCAATCCATTCATAAAGAATGGGAAAGACATCTTAGTCGAAACCAGTGAATATAAAGAAATCAAATTTCGATTGGACTATTTGCTCCAAACGAAAGGATTCGGTCTGCTTACAGGAGGCGCTGGACGTGGCAAGACAACCAGTGTAAGGCAATGGGCAAATGAATTAAATCCATCTGCTTATAAGGTGGTATATATATCGCTTTCGACCGTAACGGTCATAGAGTTTTATCGACAAATGGCATTAAACCTTGGATTGGATCCTTACTATAAGAAGGTTGATAATTTCAGAGCCATTCAAGATATCATTGAAAAATATAAACGAGAAAAAAGAATAACGCCTGTATTTATATTCGACGAAGCAAATTATATGAAAAGCGGGATATTAAACGATTTAAAAATCTTATTCAATTTCGAAATGGATTCAAGAGATTATGCAGTCGTATTATTAGTAGGATTACCACAATTAAACAATCAATTACGATTATCATCTCACGAACCATTAAGGCAACGATTGATCATGTCACATAATCTAGAAAATCTAAGTATGGATGAAACGAAGCGCTATATAAAGGAGAAGCTAGAGGGTGCAGGTTGTCATCAGGAAGTATTTGATCAAAACGCATTAAACGCCATCGCAAATGCATCAAATGGGATTCCACGAATGATCAATCAGATTTGTAATAAAAGTCTTCTTATAGGAGAACAGAAACAAGAAATGATTATCAGTATGGATACGGTTATGGATGCCGTAAACGATAATGAATTAAGTTAAGTAACGATTTGATAATGGTGGATTCTTCAGGGCTACCTGCTAAAAAATATGCCAAAAATGAAAAGTCAAGGACGAGCTACGAGCAACGTTTATCCTTGACTTTTCATTTTATGGCATATCAGAATCAAAATCTAATGAATTTATTAGAAATTAAGCCGTCTTAATCAATCTTCATTTATGTAAAAAGAAATCATTGCAAATAATTTGAATAGAAAGATACAAATAATCTGAAGATAGTATTTTTTAAGTAACATATAATTTGAATTTAACTGCAACAATTATTTAGACAATCAACATTATCGGAGATGCAAGCAAATCAAACGGATTATATACCAAATGATATTTTGTCTTTTGTAAATATAAAAAAGAAGTCCAGAAGAAATCAAATTGTTAAATTATTTAAAGAAATTAAAAGTAACAGCTAGAAGTGTAGATAATACAGCGGGAAAGAAATTATCTTGTAAACATCTAGGAAATTTTCTTTAGGAATCATTACGAAGATTTTGAATATCGTTATTATAATGGTGAAATTAAAGGACGTGGACGGAAAAAATGAGCAAATCTTAAAGGAAGTCATTGAAAAAACAAGAGGAAGTGAAGCGGATAAAATTGTCCGTATGTATAAACAAAATTGTAATATCGGATATCGAGATTCTACTGAAAGTTTATCACTTGTCTTCAATGAATTGAGGGAAGTGGGCGTTGAATTATCACAAAAAAGAATGAATGAGCTTGCGGGCTTGTTGGTGCAATTTAATAATCATAGTCATTTGTGGTGCAATCGTGGATGAACACCTTCCGATTTTTTGCAACAAAAACGAAATAAAGGTCCTTTGACTATATCGAAATATGCAATCAATATGGCGTTGAATGGATTAAGGAATGAGCTTCTTTTTCTTAACAAATGGTATGAAAACAGTATAATGGGTTTTAAGAGGTTTTAATTGTGAAAGATACAAAGTTGACGATGAAAGATATAGCTGAAATGGCGGGTGTAGGAAAAAGTACGGTTTCTCGCTATTTTAATGGTGGTTTAGTCAAAGCTGAAACGAAAGAAAAATTACGAAAGATTTGTGAAGAGTATAATTATAAACCAAATCAAGCAGCGAAATTATTAAAGGCAAAAAGAACAAATACCATTGGGATTATCTCACCAACTTTAACATCCTATACTTCATCCAAAACAATTACAGCTATGGATGATTATTTGAAAGAGCGTGGATTCCGTACCATTATCATTAATACGAATCACTCTTCATTGAGAGAAGAAGAAGCTTTTGAATATTTAACTGAATTAAATGTCGATGGCATTATTATTTTGGCAACCCACAATAAATACAATTATCAAGAAATGCATGAACGTTATCAGATTCCAATTCTATTCATGGGTCAAGAAATCGAAAATGGTCCATCTATTGTTTATGATGATTATCGTTCAGGTTATGCAGTGGGCCAATTGATTGCTGAAAATGGTCATAAAGATATCTTTTTTATAGGTGTAGAAGAAAGTGATGTTTCAGTTGGTGTTATTCGTAAATTGGGTGTTTATGACGCATTAAAAGAAAATAATTTGGATGCCAAATTTATTCAAGCTGATTTCGAATATGAACTTTGTTTACCAATCATAAAGAAGGCTTTAGATGAACATATTCCATCTGCCATTATTTGTTCAACAGACCGAATGGCTAGTGCTTGTTACAATATTCTACAAGATAAAGAATTAAAAATACCAGAGGATGTATCAATTATTGGATTTGGATCTTATCGTTATTCGAGTTTAATGAATCCTCCTTTAAATAGTATTCGTTTTAAAAATAAAGAAGCGGGAGAGCGATGTGCGCAAACCATGATTGAAATGGTTATGGGAGCGAAGGTAGATTATCGACAATTAATTGGTTTTGAATTAATTCAAGGAAGAAGTATCAGAAAAATCTGATGCTTTTTTTAAGAAACAAAGAAATAATGGAATCGGTTCCATTTTCTTGTTGACATTTTATATAAAAAGATTATTATATTAGTGGAACCGGTACCATAAAGGACCAAAGGAGAAAGAAATATGGCTTTAGATTACAGAAAGTGTGCCAAAGAAATCTATGGATGCCTTGGAGGAAAGGATAATATTGCTTCCGTAGCTCATTGTGCAACAAGATTACGCTTGGCAATTGTAGATTCAAGTAAAGTAAAAAATGATGTACTTGAAGATGTGGAAGGAGTACAAGGTGTATTCACTTCCAATGGTCAGTTACAAATTATTTTAGGAACAGGAACTGTCAATAAAGTTTTTAATGAATTTTTGGATGTAACAGGTTTAGAAGCTGGTACAAAAGATGATGTAAAAAATGCAGCAGCAAGTAATATGAATGTCTTTAAACGTTTAATTAAATCATTGGGAGATGTCTTTGTTCCAATTTTACCTGCAATTGTTGCTTCCGGTTTATTGATGGGAATTGTTGAAGCATTAGGAAAAGCGATTCCTGGCTTTGCATCCAGTGATTGGTATGCCTTCTTAGATATGATTGCGAATACAGCTTTTGCCTATTTACCAGTGATTGTTGCAGTTTCTGCAGCTCGCGTATTTGGCGGAAATATTTTCTTAGGAGCTGTTATTGGTTTGGCAATGATTCACTCAACTTTGACAAATGGTTGGTCGGCTGCAGATGGATATAACGTTTGGTATTTATTTGGACATGCTAAAATTGGTTCTTATACCTTAGGGCAAATCAATGTGCTTGGATATCAAGGTCATGTTATACCGGTAATGATTGCGGTTTATATGATGAGTAAGATTGAAAATTACTTACATAAACATGTACCTGAAATGTTAGATTTGTTTGTTACACCTTTAACGACAGTATTTGTTACTTTATTACTTACTTTTACGATTATTGGTCCAATTTTTTCTACAGCAGAAACGATGGTTTTATCTGGTGCTCGAACTTTAATTACCGTTGGTTATGGAGTAGGTGCTTTTGCGATGGGTGCTTTATATCCAGTAACAGTTGTAATGGGATTGCATCATATGTATAACGTGATTGAAGCCGGCTTACTTGCATCGAAAGAGTTTGGAAACTTAAATATTTGGATGCCTATTGCTTCTGCAGCCAATATTGCACAATTTGGTGCTTGTTTAGCGGTTGGTATTAAAGCACATCAAGCCAAAACAAAGGCGGTTGCGATTCCTTCGTCTATTTCGGCTTCATTAGGAATTACCGAACCAGCTATTTTTGGTATTAATATGCGATTCACAAAACCATTTGTATGTGCCATGATTGGTGGAGCAATCGGATCCATGTTTGGAAGTTGGACAGGATTAGGCGCTACGGCTTATGGTGTAACTGGTATACCAGGATTTTTAACTATTAATAAACCATTTATTTATGCCATAATGTTGTTGATTTCCGCTGGTGTTGCCTTTGCTCTAACAATGATCACATGGCATGAAGAAAAGAAAACAGAAGTGAAAGTTTCAGCTCCAAGTGAAGTTGTGATTTCTTCAAAAGAAGGAAGTGTAACTCAACCGATCAATGGAAAAGTTGTAGCTGCAAGTGAAATTCCAGATCCAATGTTCTCCACTGAATCAATGGGTCCAAGTGTAGGAATTCTTCCAAGTGATGGACATGTTTTTGCACCTTTTGATGGGGAAGTTAAGATGATTTTCCCTACTAATCATGCGATTGGATTAAAAAGTAAAGAAGGGCTTGAAATTTTAATTCATATTGGTGTAGATACAGTCGATATGAATGGCGATGGTTTTGAAGCTTTGGTCAGTCAAGGGGATTCGATTGAAAAAGGACAAGCATTAATTTCATTTGATCAAAAGAAAATTAAACAAGCAGGCCATAGTGATTGTGTCATTGTAGCACTTACAAATGGAAATGAATTAACGGATGTGAAAAAAGTAAAATGAATAAATACGATTTAAAGTATCATTTAATGCCAGCTGGTTTAGGCTGGCTTAATGATCCAAATGGACTATGCCAATATGAAGGCATTTATCATATCTTCTATCAATATTGTAAAGAAGCCGATGGAAATGGGGATAAATGTTGGGGCCATTATACGACAAGTGATTTTATCCATTATGAAGATAAAGGGCTTGCTCTCTATCCTGATACCAAATGGGACAAAGATGGTGTATATAGTGGATCTTGTCTTGTCGAAGAAGATGGTATGCATTTCTTTTATACTGGAAATGTTAAATTACCAGGTGAACATGATTATACCCATTCTGGTCGTTTATCGAATACGATTCATGTTTATTCAAAAGATGGTATTCATTTTAGTGAAAAAGAAGTTGTTTTAGATAATACACAATATCCACAAGATTTAACCTGTCATATTCGAGATCCAAAAGTATTCAAAAAGGAAGGGGAATACTTTATGGTTCTTGGTGCAAGAAATAATTTAGATCAAGGATGTGTCCTTGTGTATACATCCAAAGATTTAAAAACGTGGACCTATAAAGAACGAATTCAATCCGAAAAACCGTTTGGCTATATGTGGGAATGTCCAGATTTGATTACAATGAATGACGATGAATTTTTAATTTGTTGCCCACAAGGGATTGAAAGACAAGGTATTCTTTATGAGAACGACAATCAAAATGGATATTTTAAATTGAAAGGACATCAAGCCTTGGACTACCAAACGCTTGATTATGGATATGATTTTTATGCACCTCAAAGTTTTGTGGACCAAAAAGGACGAAGAATATTGATTGCTTGGATTGGATTGCCTGATTCGATTCCAAGTCATCCAACATTAAAACAAGGATGGCAACATTGCTTGTCTTTACCAAGAGAAATAAAAAATATCAATCATTCCTTGCATCAATATCCAATTCAAGAAATTTTGGATTTAATGAGCAATACAAGAACGATTACAATTTCTAAAGAAGAAACGACATTGAATCATAAAGCGAGCCAAATTCATGTAGAACCTAATAATATAGAATTTTCAATTCAATTGAATCATCTTGTCTTAACTTATCGAAACAATTGTTTTTCATTGATCTTTAGTGAAGATCAAACAAATCGTAAACAAAGAGATATAGAAATTACTTCTTTGGAGGAATTGGATATTTTCTTAGATACATCAATGATTGAAATTTTTATCAATAAAGGACAAAAAGCAATGTCTTCACGTTATTATGATGAATGGCTAGATTTGAAGGTTTCAAGTGATATAGAAATGGAAATTCAATACAGTGAAATGAAAGCATTTGAAGTGAAATAAGAGGGTTGAAATGAATAAATTATATGGAAGTATAGAAGCAGGTGGTACAAAATTTATTTGTGCTGTGGGCAATGAACAATTTGAACTTGTCCAAAAAGTACAATTTCCAACGACTACACCACAAGAAACATTAGAATCTTGTATTCAATTCTTTACACAATTTGATCATTTACTTGGTCTATCCATTGGTTCTTTTGGACCAATTGATATTGATCGAAATTCAAAAACCTATGGTTATATTACCAATACTCCAAAACCTAATTGGTCTAATGTGAATATTGTAGGGAAATTAAAAGAAGCCTTAAATGTGCCAATTTATTTTACAACCGATGTAAATAGTTCAGCATATGGTGAAAGGATTGCTTATAAACAAGAGGGAAAAGAAGTAGATACCTTAGTTTATTATACAATTGGAACCGGTATTGGAGCAGGTGTTGTCCAAAAGGAAGAATTCATTGGTGGAATTGGCCATCCGGAAATGGGACATTTTTATGTATCCAAACATCCGTTAGATATTGAACATAATTTTAATGGGGTCTGTCCTTATCATAATGGATGTTTAGAAGGAATGGCTGCGGGGCCAAGTTTGGAAGCACGAATGGGAATTCGTGGGGAAGATATTCCAAAAGATAGTCCAATCTGGGATGTACAAGCCTATTATATTGCCCAAGCTGCGATTCATGCTACGGTTAGTTTTCGACCAGATGTCATCGTATTTGGTGGTGGTGTAATGGCACAAGATCATATGATTGAACGGGTAAGAAGACAGTTTAAAGAATTGTTGAATGGGTATTTACCAGTCCCTGAAATCGATAGTTACATCGTGCAATCTGCCATTGAAGAAAATGGATCGGCTACTTTAGGAAATTTTGTCCTTGCCAAAAAAATAAGTAAAGAAGGATAGGAAGCAAAGGCTTCCTATTTTTCATAAGTTAACGTGTTCACTTATGTGAAATGATAGAATTAGTGAACTAGTTGTGTTAGAATGGTATCGTTTTATGAAAGGAAGGATATTTTTGAATAAACAAAAACTTTATCGAATCGGATTTTATTTGTTGGCATTATTGATTTTAGCATTAGGTCTTGAACTAAATAGTAAGACAGGCTTAGGTGTCTCTCCGATTATATCCATTGCGTATTCAACATCTGTCTTGTTTCAAATTAATTTTCCGGATATGACGTTGATTTTATATATAGTGTTTGTTTTGGCAGAAATGATCATTCATGCTTTTAGAAAAGAGAATAAAACAAGATTGATTTTGGATGCTTTACAGCTTCCTTTAAGTATTGTTTTTACTCGTTTTATGCATGTGTTTGAAGATGTGATTCCTGATTATACTGCATTGAGTGGAACGTTTTTTGGGACGATGCTAGGACGTATTATCCTGCTACTCGTTGCAATAACCTTTACTGGAATTGGGGCGGCAATGTCTTTAAATATGCATATTATTCCAAATCCAGGAGATGGTATTGTGCAAGCAATTGCTGAATGTGTACATAAAAAGGTTGGATTCACAAAGAATTGTGTGGATGCCGTATGCATTTTGATGTCAACGGCCATTAGCCTATGCTTTATTGGTCATTTAGAAGGTGTAGCGATTGGAACATTTATTGCGATGATTGGAACCGGTCGATGTATTGCCTTATTTAATTATTTGACGAAAGAGAAGTTAAATGAAGCCTGTGGCTTAGCTACGGATTGTTTATAAAAAATTGACATTTGTATTTTTAATACGTACAATATTTAGAAAAGAGGACGAAGTCCTTCTTTTTTTGGATTTGATATGAATTTTATTCATATCAAATATGAAAGGAATAGATTATGAGCTTAAATGATTTTGGAATTTTATTAGCGATTGTTGTCTACTTAGTAGGAATGGTTTGGATCGGTTTTAAAGTAATGGATCGAAATAAAACCGTCGGAGATTTTTATCTCGGAGGAAGACAATTAGGGCCATTTGTTACGGCAATGAGTGCCGAAGCCAGTGATATGTCGAGTTGGTTATTAATGGGAATACCAGGACTTGCTTATTTGTCGGGGATTTCGGATGCTGGATGGACGATTATTGGTTTAGCCATTGGAACCTATTTAAATTGGTTGATTGTAGCAAAACGTTTACGTCAATATTCAGAGAAAATTGGTGCAATTACCATTCCTGAATTTTTTTCGAAACGTTTTGATGATCAAAAAAATATATTAATGTTAGTAGCAGCTTTATGGATTATTGTTTTCTTTATTCCATATACAGCAAGTGGTTTTGTAGCATGTGGGAAATTGTTTCATTCACTTTTTGGAATTAATTATCATATAGCCATGATTGTTAGTGCGTTTGTGATTGTAATCTATACGATGTTAGGTGGATTTCTTGCAGCATCTACAACCGATTTTGTACAAAGTATTGTCATGACCATAGCCTTGCTTATTGTTGTTTGTTTTGGAATTTCAACAGTGGGAGGATTAGACTCTGTTTTATCAAGTGTTCAATCTTTGCCAGGATATTTTAGTTTGACGCAATCTTATGATCTTTCGACGCATAGTGCAGTAACTTGGGATTTTTTGACAATTGTATCGAAGGCTGCTTGGGGCTTGGGCTACTTTGGTATGCCGCATATTTTATTGCGCTTTATGGCTATTGATGACCATAAAAATTTGGTCTTAAGTCGTCGTGTTGCAACGATTTGGGTTGTTATTTCGATGGCAGTATCTGTATTAATTGGTATTGTTGCATTGGCTATGAGTAATGCCGGTGTTTTAGAAGTATTGGTTGGTTCTGATTCAGAAACAGCAATTGTTCGCATTTCTCATTTGTTAAGTACACATGGTTTTGCCTTTGCACTTCTTGCTGGTGTGATTCTTTCTGGTATCCTTGCTTCTACAATGTCAACTTCTGATTCGCAATTATTAGCAGCATCAAGTTCTGTATCGAATGATATTTTAACCGGATTCTTTGGCTTTGATTTTGATCAAAAGAAATGTTTAAAAATTAGTCGTTCTTGTTTATTGATCATTGCCTTATTAGGTATTTTATTGGCATGGGATCCAAATAGTTCGGTTTTCTCTATTGTTTCGTTTGCATGGGCTGGATTTGGAGCAAGTTTTGGACCCGTTGTTCTATTGTCTTTATATTGGAAAAATGCCAATAAATGGGGTGCTTTGTGTGGAATGCTTTCCGGAGGACTTATTATTTTCATTTGGCATTTCTTAATTAGTCCAATGGGTGGTATTTTTTCGATTTATGAATTATTGCCAGGTTTTATTCTTTCCTTACTAATTAATATCATTGTAAGTTTGATTACTGGTGGAGCTTCTAAAAAGATTCAAGAAGAATTTGTTAGCGTAAAGGATATGTAAGGATGGATATCAAATATTTAGAATTAATTGAAAATATCAATCAGACGCATAGTTTAACTTTAAGTGCACAAAAATTGGGCTATACGCAATCGGCCTTAAGTCATAGCATAAAGAAAATCGAAAATGATTTAGGAGTTACCTTATTATCTCGAACCAATCATGGGGTTGCCTTAACAACAGAAGCCAAGTTTTTATTGCCTTATATTCAAGCAACTACGAAACAATATCATGCTTTTGAACAGGCTGTAGATGCCTTGCATGGTCTAAAAAAAGGATCCATTACCATTGGAACTTATTCAAGTATGGCTATGCATTGGTTACCAAAAATTATCGCAAAATTTCGGCAGGATTATCCCGAAATTCAAATTCATGTTCGGGAAGGTTATGCCGATCAAATTTTAACTTGGCTTCGTCAAGAAACCATCGATTTTGGGTTTATTTCTGATATTTCCGATTCAGCTTATCCCTTTATTCCTTTTTCAAAAGAGCCTTTGTATGCAGTGGCTAAAGAAGATTTTGTTTTGAAGGAAGAATGGAAGGGAAAATTTCCAATTGCTGCTTTTGAAAAATATCCTTTTATTGCAAGTGAAATTGGTGTAGATAATGATGTCGCAATGGCTTTAAGACAAGCGAATGTTCATGCCAATATTCAATTTTATTGTAAGCAAGATCAATCCATTATAGCGATGGTTCAAAATGGCTTAGGTCTTACACTATTACCTAAATTAATTCTAAAAGACGTAAAAGGGATTCGAAAAATACCACTCCAAGAAGAGATTAATCGTACTCTAGGAATTATGTATTTATCCAAGAATCATTTGTCCCTTGCTTCGAAAACCTTTATTGAGGTTGCACAAAAAATTGTGATTACGGATTAAAGACTGTACAATAGTTGTACAGTCTTTTTAGGTGAAATTATGAAATTTAATGAAATAAAAATCGATCAAAAAATTGAACATGCTTTAAATCAATTAGGTTATGAAGAAATGATGCCGATTCAATCAAAAGTGATTCCAATCTTAAGAGAAGGAAAGGATTGTTTTGTACAATCACGCACAGGTAGTGGAAAAACAATTGCTTACAGCATTCCCATTTTAGAAAATTTGATTGAAAATCAAAGAGAAGCACAAGCTTTAATTTTAGTACCTACCAGAGAACTAGCTTTACAAGTCGCAAAGGAAATCACTTTGATTGGAACTTATAAAAAAGTGAAATGTATGGTTTTGATTGGAAAACAATCTTTATCTGTACAGATAGAAGATTTAAAACAAAGAAATCATATCATTGTGGGAACACCGGGTCGTATTTGGGATCATATCGAACAAGGAAGTTTAAAAGTCAATCAGATTCAATATCTTGTTCTTGATGAAGCCGATGCTTTGTTGAATCCAGATTTTTCTCAAACCATTGATCAAATTGTTCATTCCTTGCCAAAAGAAAAACAAGTTGTTTTGGTTTCAGCAACTCAAAATGAGAAAGTTGATTCTTTTATGAAAAAAGTGATGCATTCACCTTCTTTTATTCATATTGATGAAAACAATGAACAAATTGATCAATATGCATTGTGTATACAAGAAGATCAAAAAGATGAAGCATTAATTGATTTATTGTGTCAAGAACTCCCTTCTGCTTGTATTATTTTTTGTTCAACTCAAGAAAGAGTGAATCAATTGACAAGCTTTTTAAAAGATCAAAAGATATCGGTTAAAGGAATTCATGCTGGTTTAGACCAAAAGGAACGCTTTAAAATATTAAATCAGTTTAAACAAGGAAAAGTAAGAATCTTAGTTGCAACCGATGTTTTAGCACGTGGTATCGATATTGAAAAAGTGAGTCTAATTATTAATTATGATTTACCATCCACACAAACGATTTCAATCCATCGTATGGGACGTAGTGGGCGCAAGAATGAAAAAGGAAAAGTTATTTCTTTTAAAGAAAAAAGAAAGAAAGAAGACCAACAATATGAATTGAAGCAAAAAAATAAGCGAGAACAGCTTGGAATTTTAGCTTATTCGAATCGAAATGTGACAGATAAAGAAAAGATTGTACGGAATGACATTCTTTGTCTTTATATCAATGCTGGGAAAAGTAAAAAAATTCGAGCAGGAGATATTGTAGGTGCTATTCTTTCATTAGATGGAATGGATTTAGATGATATTGGTGTGATTCGAGTACAAGATCATCAAAGTTATGTTGATATTCATCATGATAAAGGAAAATATGTTTTAGAAAATCTAAAAGTAATTAAGAAAAAAAGAGTGAAGGTTGAACTTGCTCACTCTTAAAAAAATAAATGTTCAATTAGAATTTTAATACCTAATAAAATAAGAATGCCACCCCCTAGGAACTCTGCATATTTTTCCAGTAGAGTTCCTACTTTTTTTCCTATAATGACGCAAATAAAGGAAAGAATAAAAGTTGTACAGCCGATGGTTATTGTAGCTTGAAAAAGATTGACTTTCAAAAAGGCAAAGCTGACACCGACCGCAAGGGCATCAATACTTGTTGCGATTGCTAATAAAAGAATATCTTTAAAGGAAATAGAAGAGAGTTTTTCCTCATTTTCTTCTTTGCTTTGATGAATGCCTTCACGAATCATATTTCCGCCAATTAAGCTGAGTAGAATAAAAGCAATCCAATGATCAAAAGCTTGGATGGAATTGGCAAAACGACTACCAGCAAAATAACCAATAGTTGGCATTAACCATTGAAAAAAGCCAAAGGCGAAAGCGAGTATTAAGGCATATTTTTTAATTTGCTTCGGATTTAAACTCATACCTTTCGCTAAGGAAACCGCACAAGCATCCATCGATAAACCTATTCCAATAAATAAAATCGTAAAGAAATCCATAATGTCCTCCAATAAAAAAGACTTACACGAAAAAAGATTCGCATAAGTCTTGTTTTTTACAATAAGCCAGATCGTTGATCAGTATGTTGACTTAAATACTTACATAGGTAAGATAACTACTCCCTTATGATGTTTCTTACTTTATCAAAGTTTAAAAAGTGAAGCAATCAAAAACGGTTAC
>CAVBLW010000025.1:0-11776 GCA_963596085.1 Bacteroidaceae bacterium
CAGTATGGGAATGTATTCAGGACTATAAGATCAAAGAGACTTCGGTCTCTTTTTTTTTGCAAGAATGTCATTAAAATTTAAGCAGTATGTTAGAATAGAATCTGTCAAGATGAGAATTTATAAGGGTGGTTAAATTCTTATATAGATCATTAATTTTATCTAAATATCCTTTATATTCTTTGTGAAGATAAATTTAATTAAGATTCCTTAATTGTTTAAGATATTTCATATGTTGCGCCTTTATAATGTTATGTGTGTTTGATTAAAAGGAAAAAAGTGCCGTAAACGAACGACACTTTCCTGTAAGTTGTATTCAATTTAATATGATGGTTAACAATCTACCCATTCGATTTCTTGCTCGACTTGCCAAAATGTTTTCTCATTAAATATTTTGGCATTTTCAAACTCGGATACAGGGTAGCTTTCGTTTTCTGAAATTACTCTCCATTCAAAATTACTGTCAGATGGTTCTAAAATAAATATTTCTAACATTGGCTTTTCTCCGGTGTAGTATCCTTGAATAAAATATTTACTTTTATTATATATAAAGAATCTTTCATCACCATAATACAATCCATCGATAAATTCCTTAGCGTCTCCATTTATCATTTTAATATTACCCCTTTTAAGTATTTTCGGTATTTTTCTATTTCCTCAGGTTTAGGAAGACGAGGTTTTCGATCTTTGAAGTTATCCCGTTGATAATCATGTACGTGTAGAATATTTTCTTTCCTGTTGCCGTTATTTAATTGTGGTTCTGGGTGGTAAGCAATTTCCATTACGAGGTAATGTTCATTATCGTATATCCTCATTTCGTGAAAAGTTCCATCAGGTTTAAGTTTAATATAGGCACTACTTGAATGTGCTTCTTCTGGTAATCCATGTTTTCCGTTTAATCCCTTTAAAACTTTTACATCTTCTATATAACCAACAGTTTCATATGTATAATCGACATTATTACCTATTGCATAAGTACCTCTTCCGCCCATTTAATTCATCTCCTTTCTTGAGGATAAATAATCAACATATATAATATTGCCTTTCATTTCATTAAATGGTTTATCAAAAACAATAATTTTGCTTGGCTCTAATCTTTCAAGCATTTCGTTGTAGCCTTGCATAAAGTTTCTTTTATTTTTCTTACAACCTAAAGTACCTACAGCTACAATGCTTCTTTTTTCAATTCCATCAAAACAAAATTCGAAACTTCTTGGTGTGCTCCAGCCGATTGTTGGGATAACTGTCAGGCCTTTGCTCTGCCAATAAGCTCCAACCCATCTGCTATGAGCAACACTTTCTATTTGTCTCCACAAATTCATTTCAGCATATGTAGAAAAATCGGGAGTTAGTAAAAATTTATACTGTGAATATTTCCGTAATGAACGGTCCGGATTATTGTAAATGCCTGTGAATCTGTAATCATCGACAAAAAAATGTACGCCTTTTTCCTTGTTGCTCGCACTGTCATTAAACTTAGCATTTGAACTAGATAGTAGTTTTATATTATTGGTAGAAATTTCTTGTTTTAGAATAATTGGAATTTCCCACTTTCCAGAAGTAGGAAAAGAATTTCTCATAAATAGCGGGTTTGTCCGCATTTTGTTGCTTGTCATTTTTTGCACTCCTCTCTGTATTTTTTTTACAACGGGTGAGGTTATTTAGAGTTAAATCACCCAATTTGACAAATATTATCGGATATGCTAAAATTGACAAACCAAAAGTCGATATCATAGCATATCAGACAAAATAGAGAGCATTTCAATTGTTGTGCCAGCAACTTATGAAATGCTTTTTATTTTTACAATCAATTTACATCACCGCCTTTCTAATCAAACAAATATCAACTACGGATAATTTCAAGTAAATCGGCATAATAATATGTTCGGTTTTTTTTCTTATTGTCCGTATACAATATTCTGTTTTCTACTAATAGATTTAAATATCTATTTACTGTTGTAATTGGAACTGATGTTTTATCTGATAGTTGCTTTGCTGTTACAACAGGGAAACTATACAACGTATTCATAACGTCAATCATGTTTGAAGAACGAGATAAACTACAAGCGATTTCTAAATGATTAGTGTATAGATTGTTTATTGCCGTTATTATTTGTATATATTTGCTACATTGTTTTGTTACAGTGGATAGGAAAAATCGAATCCATTCATTCCAATCGTGTTGAGTTCTAATGTTATTTAGTAAATTATAATAACGAATTTTATCATGCTCCAAAGCTTCACTTATAAAAAAACAAGGCAATTCGATTTGGTTCTTGTAGAACAAATACATTGGAATTAGCATTCTACCTACACGGCCGTTCCCATCCATAAATGGATGTATTGTTTCGAATTGAGCATGAATAATCGCAGTTCTTACAAGTGGGCGAAAATGATCAGACGGATTGTTGATATAATCTATAAGATTACTCATTAATTTTGGTATCTCTTCAGCTTTTGGTGGTACATAGGTGATGGAATGTGATTTATCATTTTTACCTATATAATTCTGACCTTTTCTGTAGTTACCGATTAATTCAGGCTTTCTGACATTACCATTCATTAAAACTTTGTGAATATCAAAAAAGAATTTGTCAGAAAAATTGCTTCTCTTTAACATATCATAACCTTGCACTGTAGCAATGTAGTAATTTTTAACTTCATTGAGATTTTTATCTTTATCGTTCGGAGTGATTTGATTTACAAAAACTCCATCTAAGGTAGCTTGAGTTCCTTCGAGCATTGAAGAGGCAAGTGCCTCCTTTTGTTGTAGTGTGGGCATAAACCACGAACTGTCAAGTTTACTATCTTTTATTTTTTCTTTGTATACTTCTAATTTTGTTGTTGCGTCAATTAATTCATCTATAAAATAAGTTTGGTCGATGATACTGTCTCTAAGAGGCAGTAATTCCGCTTTAAATGCCTTGTTCATAACATACACCTCGTGCTCTTATATTGATGATTATATATGTTATAGAACCAAAAACAAGAAATCTGGTCCTATAATGCTAAAATAACTATGATATTGTTTAAAATTGTGGATTTTTGCTTTTATTATATTTTCATATTTTTATTATAAAATACGATTTTTCGGTATCTAGATTAATATGAATCATAGGTTTGCGCTTTATACGATGATTTGCAGAAGCAGATGGATTGGAAAGTACATCGAATTCTTTTTGCAAGAATGTCATTAAAATTTAAGCAGTATGTTAGAATAGAATCTGTTAAGGAGAGATTTTTTAATGGAAGAAAAATATTGTAGTCAATGTGGAAGCAAGTTAGAAAAAAGATCTTGTAACGATGAAGGCATGGTTCCTTATTGCCCCACTTGTCAAGATTTTCGTTTTCCAATGTTTAATGTAGCAGTCAGTATGATTGTTTTAAATGAGAATAAAGATCAAGTTTTATTAATTAAACAATATGGAAGAGATTCCTATATTTTAGTTGCTGGCTATGTCAATAAAGGAGAAGATGCGGAAGTTGCCGTTTGTCGTGAAGTAAAAGAAGAGATGGGTTTGGATGTACAAGAACTTAGCTTTAATCATTCCCATTATTTTGAGAAATCAAATACATTGATGTTAAATTATACCGTCATCGTCAATGGAAAGACGAATCCAAATTGGGAAATTGATTCTTATGCATGGTTTTCTATTGAAGAATCAAAAAAGAATATTCGTCATGGATCTTTAGCAGAAGCATTTTTGCTTGGTTATTTCGATGAATCTTATGATTTCTTACAAGCGGATGCACATTGATTTAAAAGATAAAAAGGAGAGAGTATGAATATTGCGGTTTATTTGGGATCTACATATGGAAAAGATCCAAGAATTAAAGAAGATACGATTCAATTCGGTCAATGGATTGGAAAAGAGAAACATACCTTAGTCTATGGTGGTGGAAACAATGGCTTGATGGGAGAACTTGCCAATGCTTGTTTAGACCAAGATGGAAAAGTTTTTGGGGTTATTCCAGAATTTTTAAAAGAACGTGAGTTAGCCCATCCAGGCTTAACGGAATTGCATTGTGTACAAACAATGGCACAAAGAAAGACAATGATGATTGAGCATGCCGATGCCTTTGTGGCCATGCCAGGGGGTGTTGGTACTTTAGAAGAGATTAGTGAAATTATGTCGATGATTCGCTTAAATCAAACCAAAGCCCCTTGTGTTTTTTATAATCTGGATCATTTTTATGAGCCATTAAAGGCGATGCTTAAAAAGATGCTTTCCGAAGATTTTGTTGATGATCAATTTATGGAAGCCGTTCATTTTTGTTCAACATTAGAAGAAATAGAAGAAATTTTAAGAACATATGATTGTGAGGTTCAACATGGATAAAAAGAGAAGTAGCTTTACTGGAAGATTAGGTTTTGTTCTTGCAGCCGCTGGATCGGCTGTTGGTTTAGGAAATATTTGGCGATTTCCTTACTTAGCCGCTAAATATGGTGGGGGTATCTTTTTATTGGTTTATTTGATTTTAGTTGCAACCTTTGGTTATACCATGATTGTCTCTGAAACAGCCATTGGACGGATGAGTCAAAAAAGTCCCGTAGGAGCTTTTAAATTTTTCTCCTCTAAAAAATGGTCGAAATTTGGAGGTTGGTTAAATGCCATTATTCCAATGCTGATTGTGCCTTATTATAGTGTGATTGGTGGATGGGTATGTAAATATCTATTTGAATATATCAAAGGAAATGTACAAGGCGTTGCAACGGATACCTTCTTTTCGAATTTTATTTCGAATGGTGCTAGTATTGAAATTTGGTTTTTAGTTTTCATGGGAATTACAATTTTTGTTATCTTGATGGGCGTAAGAAATGGTATTGAAAAAGTATCGACCATTATGATGCCTGTCTTAATTGTACTTGCCATTATTATTTGTATTTACTCTCTAACACGAGAAGGCGCAATAGAGGGTGTTAAATACTTCTTAATTCCGAATTTTTCTCAATTTTCATGGATGACGGTTGTGAGTGCTTTAGGACAAATGTTTTATTCTTTATCTATTGCGATGGGAATCTTAATTACCTTTGGTTCTTATATGAATAATGATATGGATATTGAAAAAAGTACGGAACAAGTTGAAGTTTTTGATACTTTAATTGCTATTTTAGCTGGTTTGATGATTATTCCTGCCGTTTTTGCTTTTAGTCAAGGAGATGCTTCAACCTTACAAGCTGGACCTTCTTTGATGTTTATCACATTACCGAAAGTATTTGCATCCTTTGGCTTTGGACAAGGGGCTGGTATACTTTTCTTTTTATTGGTTTTATTAGCCGCTTTGACTTCATCGATTGCCTTAGCCGAAAGTGCTGTTTCAACCTTTGAAGATGAATTTGGTCTTTCTCGTACGAAGGCAACCCTAGTGATTGCTGTGATTATGATTACATTGGGTACTTTAGCTTCTTTAGGTTTTGGTCCTTTATCATTTATTCAATTATTTGGAATGGATTTTTTAGATTTCTTTGACTTCTTAACCAATTCAATTATGATGCCAATTGCAGCGATTTGTACGATTGTTTTGGTTATGAAAGAGATTACGATTCCTCGATTTGTAAAGGAAATCAAGCGTACATCACCATTTAAAAGAGAGAAAGTCTATGTCTTTGTCTTAAAGTATTGTGCGATTCCATTTATTGCGATTATTTTGATTAGTTCAATATTGAATGTTTTAGGCATTATAACGATGTAGTATGGATCAATCAATTATATTAAAAGAATTTGATGCTTTTTTATCGAATTACGACTTATCTGATTCAAAGGTCCAATTAAAGAAAGAACATACCTTTCATGTTGCACAAAATTGTGAATGGATTGCGAAAAGATGCGGTTTTAATGCACAAGAAATCCAACTTGCTTGGTTATTGGGAATCTTACATGATATTGGTCGATTTGAACAATTAAAGAGGTATGAGACCTTTTATGATGCGTTAAGCTGCAACCATGCTTTTTTAAGTGCTGATCTTATTAAAGAAGGATATTTTACCATTTCAGAAGAGGATCAAAAATTAATTGATTTTTGTGTCCGTTGGCATAATGCTTATGCGATTCCTACTTGTGAAGCTTATACAGCGAAAATGGCGTATCTTTTGCGCGATGCAGATAAGATCGATATTCTTCGCGTCAATATCGAATCTTCTTTTGAAGATATTTATGGGATGCCCGAATCGGAATTCTATCATTCAAAGATTAGTTTAGACGTTTGGCAAGATTTAATGAATCATCAAACCGTTGATCAAAGCCATCGCAAAACAGCGATTGATTATCGTTTAAGTCATATTGCGTTTGTCTATGGTTTAGAATATAAAGAGAGTATTCAATTATTGATGAAACAAGGTTATCTTTTAAAGATGCTTGATTTTACAAGTCAAATTGATTCTGTGAATCAACAATGGAAAGAAATTAAAGCGGAACTTTTAAAGTTTATATCCGATTAAAAAAAGAGCGACGACAGTCGTTCTTTTTTAAGCAAGGTGGTATTCAATTGAAGTTGAATCAAGATTTTTTAATTCTTCATAGAGTTGGGCATCGGCTTGATACATGTAAGGGTATGTCCAAAAGATACCAATGATTCCAAAACTTAAAACAGATAGGATTTCCCAACCAATAAAAGATAAATCTAATAAGAAGGCTTGCCATTTGTATCCATCCATCATTTCTCGTGATTTATTGATGGCTTCTAAAGGCGGAAGATCTGGATTTTCCGCTAATAGGAAAGGAACCATCTGATAAGAATAAGTTTTAATGATACCTGGAATTAAAAATAAACAAGACCATAGAAGGATGAAACAATCATGAATAAAGAAAGTTTTTACAATGTTATTATAGTTTTTAAAGAAACCAGACTTAATTTCATTTAAAGGGGCTTTTTCACTATTGTTGATTAAGAAGAAATTTCGACAACCTGCATACAGTGGACGAATAAGAAAGATATGGATTAAAAAGGCAATCACAAAAGCACTCGCTGAAATACTTAATACAAGCGCTAATAGCGTATTATCATACATGATTTGTTTAATAATGCCATCCATGAAATCATCATTGGTATAAGAGTTGAAAGTAGAAAATCCGGTTGTACCTAAGGTAAAGGCCAATACAATAGAAGCCAATACACATTTCCAATAATTCTCTTTAAGTCGGTTGCGGGCCTTTTCTTTAATTTCTTTACGATTCATTTTTAAGCGTTCAATCGTGGGTTTATTTTTATCCTTGTTTAATATATTCATCATTCAAATCTCCGTTTCTAACTATCTTTTATTTATAGTTCTTTTATATCATGATAAAAATAATAAGTCAAGGTTAACTTATCGTAAAACGATAATTAAATAAATGTAAACGTTTAAATTGTATCGAATAAAATAAAAAAACAAGTCAATTGACTTGCTTATTCAGAATCCTCTTCTTTTTGATATTTCAAAAGTTCACCGGGTTGACAATCGAGTGCTTCACAAATGTTTGAAAGTGTTGAAAAACGAATGGCATTTACTCGGTTATTTTTGATTTTTGATAAGTTGATATTAGTGATTCCAACTTTATCGGCTAATTCGTTTAAACTCATATTACGCTTAGCCATCATAACATTTAATTCTAATACTATTTTTCCCATAACTGCCCCCTATAATAAACCATCGACATCTTTTTGTAAGCTGATTGCTTGTGCAAAAAATTGTGATAAACACAAAATTACAATTCCCATATGAATTGGTGTGTAATTTACAAAAACGGTGACAGCATCGCCAAGTGCAACTTTAATAATAACTTGCATAATAATCTCGACGGCAATCATTCCAATGCTTAAAAAGCCAATCTTTTGGATAAATTCTACATTCTTTTTTTGGAAGAAGGTTTCACCTTCAGAATATTTTGTTTTTCCTTGGGCTGTTTTAAACGTTAAATTGATATAACGGAAAACTTTTGCGAACAAAATACAAACAATGATATTGGTAAAAAAGAATAAAGGATAGACTATATTATAGTCAGCTTCGGTAATCTTATTGGTAAAGATAATACTTAAACCGTTTCCGCTTAAACTATCCGGTTGATAAGTTAAAAAGTGGAAGATACTATGGTTGCCAGAAAGGGCAAGAAAGAAAAAAACAACACATGCAACCGCTGCACACCAATAAACGATTTCCGTAAATTTGATGATGACATTGATAATGTTATTTATGACTCTCATAACATTGGACTCATTTTTCATAAATTTAAACTCTCCTTTTCGTTAAGAAACTAACTCGTATAATTTATATCACAATCAACTATGGAATTCAATAACAAATTATCGCAAAACAATAATAAATTGTTAAGAATAATAAAAAGTAAGAGAATAGATAAAAAGAACTTCATAGATTTTATGAAGTTCAAACTTTTTTTATATAATTATAAATTTCATCCTTTTGATTCATGGAAACAATGGCATCTAAGCTTTTCTTCTTAGAAAAGATTTCAATGATATCATTTAATATTTTGATGTGTTTGGTTTGATCGGTTGCACACATCGCAATAATAATTTGAGCTTGTCTTCCATTCATAAAGGTGATTGGTTCTTTGAAAGTGCTCAAGGCGACATCAATTTGATTGACACCATTTTGCGGATTGGAATGCGCAAGGACAAGACCATCACATAAAAACATATACAACTGTCGTTCTTTTTGATCATAAAGAATGGCATCAATATAATCTTGGGTAATTGAGCCTGCTTGAAGTAAAGGTTGACAAGAAAGTTTCAATGCTTGTTGCCAATCCTGCACATTTTCAAAGATTTGAATATGGGAAGGCTCTAAATAATGCAATAAACGAAAGCCATAATCCTTTTTTGGAACTTTTTGAATTTGGGTGCGTGAATAATAGTTTCGCAATTCATTTTCATAAGCGTCCATTTCGGAAGATGGAATGTATTTTTTAGCGATTGACAACAAGTCTTCGATTTGAAGTCTTGTGGTTGGTTCGCTATACATACATTTTCTTAGGATTGCGACACGATCCTGATCCGTTAAAATTGGATGAACCACTAGTAGATTTTTTTCTTCAGCTAAAACAACCGTTGAAATCACAAGATCAAAATCATGATTGGATTCATATTGGCTTAAAGGAATGTTTTGAATTTCAGTTGCTTGAGGAACTAAAGTCCGAATTTCGTTTTTAATCATATTTCCGGTTCCAATTCCATTTGGACAGATCACTAAAATCCGATAAGGCTTTTGTTGAGGGTTTTTTGGTGTCATAAAAGCCCCGAAATGCAGTGTTAAATAGGCAATTTCTGAATCAGATATATTGAACTGAACCAGTTTGCGTATTCTTTGAAACGCCGACTTTGTCAATTTAAAGAGTTCCGTATATTCGGTTTTGATGTTTTCAAGCATCGGATTACCCAATTGAATTCCATAACGATAGCGATACATGGAAGTACTTAAATGGGCCTTTAAAGCTTGAATTAATTCTTCTCGATGTTCATATTTAATGCCTGAAATTTGTTCAAATTCATTGACCAAAGAGGAAGAAATAAAATCAATTTGTTCACTATAGGCCTTACTAATCGTAATTGGAACGGTTTGAAGTCGAGATCCCAATAAATGCAAAGCTAAATAGATTTTTTCTTTCTCTTCTAATTCCGGAAAGTAAAAGTAAATTAAATGATATTCTAAAGTACTCGAAATTTCTTCAAGATCCATATCGTTATAATCAATTGTATCTTTTTGATTGTTTAAAGAGGAAAGAAATGTAGCAAGCGAAGAGAGGGTTCCACTGACATATTCAGCGTGCAATTCAACTTCAATTTTCTTAAGTTTAGTTAGAATTTCTTTTAATCTTTCTTTTTCTTGATTGCTACAAAGATTATTGAAGTAATAGTCCCAAAAAGGTGGAAAATACAAAAAGAACAAAGCTCGTTTTTTAATGGCATCGCCTGTAATTCGATAACCGGATTTTAGGGTATAGACAAGATTTAAACCTTGACGATGTAAGGATTCTGAAACCGTTTTTAAATCGGCAATAATGGTATTTCGACTCACATTACAGATTTCCATAAAATCTTCGATATAGAGATTTTTCATTCTTAAAATGATGATACAAAGTTCTAAGTGTTGACGTTCTTTTGGACTATAGTTTTGGTTTTGGCGGGTAATGGCTTTTTCAAAGAGTAAAGCCTGAATTTGTTTCTTATCTTCTTCCTCAATGAGAATACCTTTGGAACGTTGTTGCTTCATTTCAGGAATATGATTGCTTCGTAACCAGTCATTAATTTTATTTAAATCATAATAAATACTTCGTTTAGATACACACATTTGATCCGCAATGGTTTGAATTTTGATGAATCCAGTGGCATAGATAATGGATTGTAGAATTTCTTTACAGCGTTTATCCAGAGGAAATGATGCCATGATTAAACCTCCTTTGTTTGTATGATTTTTTTGATTTTATTGTGGTAAGGGGTCCCTTTTAAATCATTTTTAGCTCGATTTAAATAAGGAATGGCTTGATTCGAATCTTTTTTATAAAGATATTGTAAACCTAATAAATAGTAGAGTAAGCCTTCTTCCTTACTATTCTTGGGACTTTCCTTTAACAAAGATTGAACCGTTTCAATATCATCACTTTTTTGATCAATCAAAACATGATAGAGAATTTCATTGTATTGATATTCTTTTGCTTCGCAAGAAAGCTTTAATTGATCAAGCGTCTTTTTGGCAAAGTCTGCATTTTTACTATCAAGAAAATAGAAGTAAACCGAATTTGCGATTTGTGCACGTTGTTTTTTTGAAAGCTTTTTTGTAAATAGATCATTGGTGATGTTTTCAATCTGTGCGGCATCATTTAATTCAAGATAAATTTTCAATTGATTCCAGCACGTATTGATTTCACCAAAAAGGAAGACAAAGAGTTTAGATTGAGACAATTTTAAAGCTTGATCATATTGTTTGTTTTGAATGTATTTGAGAAAACGATTCCAAAAAAAAGAGCGGATTGCATACGGCGCTCCCGCTGCCATTAAAGCGATAATCAAGATAAATAAGACACTTGTTGACATAAAAAGACCTACTTTCTATATATCTATATTAGTTTAAGTCTTTTTTAGGCTCAAACCCAATCCTTTGCACAGTTTTGTGCAAAATTTGTGCAAAACATGTGAAAATATTGATTGTAATCGCTTTCTTCACATATTTTATCCACATTTTGCACAAAAGGATGAAATAGCTTGGCCTGGCATTGCACAAAGAACTTGGAGATAATGCCAGTGTAAAAGGAGGTTACAAAGTGATAGAACAGTTATTGAAAGAAGAAAATTGTATTGTTCGACAAAGTGTTAAAGATTGGAAAGAGGCGATTCATATTAGTTTAGAGCCTTTAGTCCAACAAGGCTTTTGTACGGATCAATATGAACAAGCTGTATTGGAAAATACGGAAAAATTTGGTGCATATTATGTATTGACCGATGATATGGCTTTAATTCATGCATCCAGTGAAGCTGGTGTAAAAGAAACCCAAATGGCTGTGACGGTGTTAAAAGAACCAGTGTATTTCACAGAAGATGGTGCAGCTGTTCGCATTTTGATTGCTTTAGTTGCAAAAGATCAAACGAGCCATATGGATGGAATTGTAGCGGTATCAACGATTTTTGGTGATGATGGCAATGTTCAACCGATTTTAGATGCAACAAGTGGAAAAGAAATTTTTGATTCATTTGTCGAAGCATCGAACGAATAAAAGGAGAGAGAAATATGTTAGATTTTATTATTAATATCTTATCAACTCCAGCTATGTTGGTAGGTATTCTTGCT
>CAVBLW010000026.1:0-41203 GCA_963596085.1 Bacteroidaceae bacterium
AGCGAGTACAAGTTGTGGATTACATTAAGATTAATTTATGTGTTGTCTCTTTTTACTATTTTTTATACATTTATTAATTTTCAATATTATTTCTGAAAACTATTGAAACACTTTTCAATTTATTATATGATAATGACAACGAAACCGATGAGGCGGAGATCAAACGAAAAGATGGATCTATAGCGAGCTTAGGATGGTGTGAGCTAAGTGATAACATATTCGCAAATGGACCGCTGAGGGCGTAGTCAAAGGCATTGCTGAGTATTCTACGACGTTTGATTCACGTGACGAATCAAGAATATGTTTGTATTCTATAAGTGTACAGGGTATCCTGTAAATGAAGGTGGCACCGCGGGTATAATACTCGTCCTTACAGATTTATTTTCTGTGGGACGAGTTTTTTTATTTAACATAAGGAGGGTATATGTATCCAGATTTAGAAACTGTTAAAAAATATAGTCAATCTTATAATCGTGTTCCTGTTTCAATGGAATTGTATGCGGACCAATTTACAACGATTGAGGTTTTACGTATATTAAAAAATGTAAGTCATCATTGTTATTTACTTGAAAGTGCAAGTCAGGATGAACAGTGGGGTCGTTATTCTTTTTTAGGTTTTAAGCCATCAATGGAAATTACATGTTTAGATCATGAATTAACGATTAAAGATCTTGTAAAAGATGAAGTGAAAAGATTGCATGTGAAGCATCCGAATCAAGAAATTCGTTCAATTCTTAAAGCGTATAAAAGTCCTCAAATTGAAGGTTTACCTCCTTTTACGGGTGGGCTTGTCGGCTATTTCTCTTATGATTATATTAAATATAGTGAACCGAAACTTTGTTTGAATCATGATATTGAATTTAATGATATGGACCTGATGTTATTCGATACGGTTATTTGTTTTGATCATTATAAACAAAAAATTATTTTAATTACTGGTTGTTTTACAGATCATATCGAAGAATCTTATATACAGGCTAAAGATAAATTAAATAAGATTAAATCTTTATTGAAAAAAGGAGAGAAAAAACAATTTGAACCGCTCTGTCTAAAAAGTGAAATTCAACCAGAAGTTGCCGAAAATGACTTTATTGATATGGTTGAGAAAGCGAAACATTATATTCATGAAGGAGATATTTTTCAGGTCGTCTTGTCCAATCCCCTTCGCGCCAATGCTTCTGGATCACTTTTAGATACCTTTCGTGTTTTAAGAGCTTCGAATCCAAGCCCTTATATGTTTTATTTTTCAAGTGATGATATTGAAATGACCGGTGCAAGTCCTGAAACGCTTGCTAAATTAGATCATTCGAAGTTATTTACCTTTCCACTAGCTGGTACTAGTCCGAGAGGAAAGACAAAAGAGGAAGATTTACGCTTCGAAAAGGAATTGCTTTCCGATGAAAAAGAACGAGCTGAACATAATATGCTGGTTGATTTAGGGCGTAATGATATTGGTAAAATTGCTGAAATTGGTTCTGTATCTGTAGAAAAATATATGGAAATTGAGCGTTTTTCTCAGGTTATGCACATTGGATCCACAGTAACTGGTACGATTCGTTCTGATTTGGATGCGATGGATGCAATTGATTCGATTTTACCGGCAGGAACTTTATCAGGCGCACCTAAATTTAGAGCTTGTGAAATCATTGAAGAATTAGAGCAGAGCCAACGAGGTATTTATGGTGGTGCCATTGGTTATTTAGATTTTAGTGGTAATCTCGATACATGCATTGCGATTCGATTGGTTTATAAAAAGAATGATCAAATTTGTATTCGTTCTGGTGCAGGTATTGTAGCGGATAGCCAAGGAAAAAAAGAATTTATGGAATGTCAACATAAGGCTAGAGCAGTTATAAAGGCTATAAAAATAGCGCAGGAGGGATTGGAATGATTTTATTAATCGATAATTATGATAGTTTCTCTTATAATGTTTATCAATTGATAGGGTCCGTTGAAAAAGATATTCAAGTCGTTCGAAATGATGAATGTACAATCGGAGAAATTGAACAAATGCATCCGCAAGCCATTATCTTATCTCCTGGACCGAAAACGCCAAAAGAAGCTGGTATTTGTATGGATGTTATACGTACCTTTTATAAAGAAATACCTATTTTAGGTATTTGTTTAGGCCATCAAAGTATTTGTGAGGTTTTTGGAGCAACTGTATCCTATGCCAAACAATTGGTTCATGGCAAACAAGATTTGATGATTCTAGATCAAAAAGATCCAATCTTTGAAGGTCTATCGAACTTTTATGCAGCCCGTTATCATAGTTTATCTTGTTTAGAATCTACTTTACCAGATACATTAATAAAATTAGCACATAGTGAAGATGGTGAAATTATGGCAGTTAAGCATTCAGATTATCCTGTTTATGGTTTTCAATTTCATCCGGAAAGTGTGATGTGTCCAGAAGGAAAAAAATTAATTCAAAATTTTAAAAATATTATAGAAGGAGACAAATAAAATGATTAAAGAAGCAATTGAAAAAATAGTGAATAAAGAAGACTTAAGTTATGATGAATCCTATAACGTAATGAATGAAATCATGTCTGGACAAACATCCCAAGTTCAAAACGCAGCCTTTTTAGCGGCATTATCTACGAAAAGTGCTCACATGGAAACAATTGATGAAATTAGTGGATGTGCAAGTGCAATGCGTGAAAAAGCGATTCCATTTGATCGTGGGGATATGGACATTTTAGAAATTGTTGGAACAGGTGGAGATGGCGCTCATAGTTTTAACATTTCAACAACAAGTGCGCTTGTTTTAGCCGCTGGTGGTGTTAAAGTCGCAAAGCATGGAAATCGAGCAGCATCTAGTTTAAGTGGAACAGCCGATTGCCTAGAAGCTTTGGGTGTCAATATTCAACAAGATCCAAAAAAAGCCAAAGAATGTTTAGAACAAGCCGGAATTTGTTTCTTTTTTGCACAAAAATATCATACATCGATGAAATATGTAGGTGCTATTCGTAAAGAATTAGGCTTCCGAACGGTCTTTAATATTTTAGGTCCATTGACAAATCCTGCAAAACCAAATTATTTCTTATTAGGTGTCTACGATCAACATTTGGTTGAACCAATTGCGGAAGTTTTAAGCAAGTTAGGTGTTGAAAGAGGTTGTGTTGTTTATGGTCAAGATAAATTAGATGAAATTAGTATTTCTGCACCAACAACCCTTTGCGAAATTCGCGATGGAAAATATACGACTACAGTCATTACTCCAGAACAATTTGGTCTAAAAACAGCTTCCAAAGAAGATATTGTCGGAGGAACACCAGAAGAAAATGCTCAGTTAACAAAAGATATTTTAGCAGGGAAAGTTACAGGACCAAAACGAGACATTGTTTTGATGAATGCAGGTTTAGCTTTCTATATCTATGGAAAGGTATCTACGATGCAAGCAGGTATTGATTTCGCAAAAGAAATTATTGAATCACAAAAAGGTTTAGATACGCTTCAAAAGTTCATTGAGGTTTCCAATGCCTAATATTTTAGAAACGATTGCCAAATCGACCATTGAAAGAGTTCAACAGACCAAACAAATCGTTTCATTATCCGAAATAAAAAAAGCAGCGCTTGATTTAGAGAAACTTGATTTCCCTTTTGAAAAAGCATTAAATAAACAAGAAATTTCATTTATTTGCGAATGTAAACAAGCTTCTCCATCTAAAGGACAAATCGTAGAAGATTTTCCTTATTTAAAAATTGCCCAAGATTATGAAAAGGCCGGTGCGGATGCAATTTCAGTTTTAACTGAGCCTAAGTGGTTTAAAGGCGGTTTATCTTATTTGAAGGAAATTTCAAATGCGGTATCCATTCCATGTTTACGAAAAGATTTTACGGTTGATGAATATATGATTTATGAAGCGAGAGTCTATGGTGCAAGTGCCGTCTTACTCATTGTTTCTATATTAGACCAAGATCAACTCAAAGAATACATTGCAATTACCGAATCTCTAGGAATGAGTGCTTTAGTTGAATGTCATGATGAAAAAGAAGTGAAGATTGCCAAAGAAGCCAATGCCAAAATCATCGGTGTCAATAATCGGAATTTAAAGAACTTTTCAGTTGATTCAACCAATTGTTTAAGATTGCGTCAAGAAGTTGGACAAAATTGTATCTTTGTAGCTGAAAGCGGAATTAAAGAACATCAAGATATTCAAGCTTTAAAAGATGCCCAAGTGGATGCCGTTTTAATTGGGGAGACAATGATGTTAGCACAAGATAAAACATTGAAATTGAAAGAGTTAAAATATGGCCAAAATTAAAATTTGTGGTTTAAGATCTTTAAAAGATATTGAGATAGTGAATCGATATCAACCGGATTATGTGGGCTTTATTATAAATTATCCAAAAAGTTTTCGATCTGTAGGCATTGAAGAATTAAAGAAGCTAAAAAAAGATTTAGATCCAAAGATTCAATCGGTTGGGGTATTTGTTGATGAAGAGATTGATATCGTTATCTCTTTATTAAAAGAAGGAATCATTGATTTCGCTCAATTGCATGGGCATGAAGATGAAGCTTATATTCAAAAGGTAAAAAGCTTTGGACCAACAATTAAGGCATTTCAGATTCGAAGCAAGAAAGATATTCTCAAAGCACTTGAAAGTCCTGCAGATTATATTTTATTGGATCAAGGAAAGGGCTCTGGTCAAAGCTTTGATTGGTCATTGATTCCTACAATTGAAAGACCCTTCTTTTTAGCTGGAGGAATCACACTTGAAAATATCGATGCAACAAAAGATTTACATCCCTATGCGATTGATGTGAGTAGTTCAGTAGAAACAGATCGAAGAAAAGATGAAAATAAAGTAAGAGAAATGATTCAGAAAGGAAGAAAAATATGAGTAAAGGAAGATTTGGTATTCACGGGGGACAATATATTCCCGAAACATTAATGAATGCTGTGATTGAATTGGAAGAAGCTTATAACAAGTATAAAGATGATCCTGAATTTAATGCAGAATTAACAACATTATTCAATGATTATGCTGGACGACCAAGTCGTTTATATTATGCAAAGCATATGACAGAAGATTTAGGTGGAGCTAAGGTTTATTTGAAGCGTGAAGATTTAAATCATACTGGCGCACATAAAATTAATAATGTGATTGGGCAATGCTTATTGGCAAAAAAGATGGGAAAAACCCGTGTGATTGCCGAAACTGGAGCTGGTCAACATGGAGTTGCTACCGCTACGATTGCAGCTTTAATGGGACTTGAATGTGAAGTCTATATGGGAAAAGAAGATACGATTCGACAAGCTTTAAATGTTTATCGAATGAAATTATTAGGTGCGAAAGTTCATGCTGTTGATACAGGAACAGGAACATTAAAAGATGCGGTAAGTGAAGCTTTTCGAAATTGGACAACCCGAATTGATGACACGCATTATGTTTTAGGCTCAGTTATGGGTCCTCATCCATTCCCAACCATCGTACGTGACTTTCAAGCTGTTATTTCAAAAGAAATTAAAGAACAGATTTTAGAAAAAGAAGGTCGTTTACCGGATGTTGTCATGGCTTGTGTTGGTGGTGGATCCAATGCGATTGGGACATTCTATCATTTTATTGAAGATAAAGAGGTACAATTAATTGGTTGTGAAGCTGCGGGACGTGGTATCGATACCTTTGAAACTGCGGCAACCATCGCAACTGGTAAATTAGGTATCTTCCATGGTATGAAATCTTATTTCTGTCAGGATGAATATGGTCAGATTGCTCCTGTTTATTCGATTAGCGCTGGTTTGGATTATCCAGGCATTGGACCGGAACATGCAATGTTACATGATTCGAAACGTGCACAATATGTGCCGGTTACAGATGATGAAGCAGTTGATGCCTTTGAATACTTATCACGTATGGAAGGAATTATTCCAGCGATTGAAAGTGCGCATGCACTTGCCTATGCGAAAAAGATTGTACCAACAATGGATCCAAATCAAATTGTTGTTATTACATTGTCAGGACGTGGAGATAAAGACGTAGCGGCTATTGCACGTTATCGTGGGGAGGAAATCTATGAATAAAGGAATAGAAAACGCATTTTCAAATGGAAAAGCCTTTGTGGCCTTTGTGACCAGCGGTGATCCAGATTTAGAAACGACCGAAGAAATTGTTTATGCATTAGATCGTGCTGGATGTTCACTCATTGAATTAGGAATTCCTTTTTCAGATCCAACAGCGGAAGGTCCAGTTATTCAAAGCGCAAATGTACGTGCTTTATCAAATGGGTGTACAACCGATAAAATCTTTGATATGGTCAAAAAAATTCGCAAGAAAACGAATATTCCGATGGTATTTATGACCTATGCGAATGTTGTTTATAGTTATGGGATTGAAAAATTCTGTCAAAAGATGGTTGAAGGAAATATGAGTGGAATGATTCTTCCTGATGTGCCATTTGAAGAAAAAGAAGAATTTGATTCAATTTGTAAGCAATATGGCTTGGATTTAATCAGTATGATTGCACCAACCAGTCATCAAAGAATTCAAAAAATTGCCAAAGAAGCAAGTGGCTTTATTTATTGTGTTTCTTCTCTTGGCGTAACAGGTGTTCGTTCTGCAATCACAACCGATATTTCTTCCATGGTTGATTTGGTTCGTGAAGTAAGTGATGTTCCTGTTGCAGTCGGTTTTGGCATTTCAACACCGGAACAAGCACAAAAAATGGCCAGTCAATCAGACGGGGCCATTGTAGGAAGTGCAATCGTAAAACTTGTTGAAAAATATGGAAAAGAAGCACCAAAATATGTTGAAGACTATGTGAAAGAAATGGTCGCTGCTTTACAATAAGTCAGAATAAGAGCTCAATCCAAAAGCAGGTTGAGCTTTTTTTGCGGCGTTTTCAATTGCGAACTCCATTGCTTTAACAGCAAGAATCGCAACAATGTCTTGTTCGGCTTCTACTTTTTGACTAGCCATAGTAAAAATCGTATCACCATCATTTGACATTGCAACCGGATGGATACAATGCGCATAAGCATTGTGAGAAATACTCGCAATTTTATTCATTTGCGCTTTATTGAGTTTGGCGTTGGTAATGATACAACCAATGGTTGTATTTTGATGTGGATTACTTTGACTTTCTAGACCATCTAAAAGCGCATCAATGGTATTGATTTCTTCTTTCTTTTCATAATTATAAGCTCCAGCCAAACGATGGTTTGAATTGGCTTGATAAATATCACCACAGGCATTTACTGCAACAATAGCACCTACTTGTAGATTTCCAACTTGTAAAGCACAAGTGCCAAGACCTGTTTTCATGGCATGATCAAAACCAAAGTATTTTCCAACACTTGCTCCACAACCAGCACCAACATTTCCTTGTAAGTCTTGATTTTGTTCACTATTGATACAAGCTTGATAACCCATTTCTTTATTTGGATAAGCCTTAACATCGCCTACGCTACAATCAAATAAGGAAGCTTGGCAAACAATCGGAATATAAATATCTTTTAGATTAAAGCCAATCCCTTTTTCGCTGAGATATTGCATAACCCCACTACTAGCTTCAAGACCAAAGGCAGAACCACCACTTAAAGTGACGGCATGAATTTCTTGAACCGTATTTTTAGGATCTAATAAATCCGTTTCACGTGTTGCTGGTCCACCACCACGAACGTCAACCCCCGCAATTGCACCATTTTTTGCGATAATTACAGTACAACCGGTTCCTTTCTTTTCATCTTGGGCATGACCGATTTTAAAATCTTTAAGATCGTTAATTGAAATTGTCTTCATTCTTTTTCTCCTTTATTTCATATAGATCATTTCTTTGAATGGAAGCATAAGGCATGCGTTTTCGTATTTTATGAATGAGATTTAAATCAATTTCACTTTCAAGCAAGCCAGCTTTCTCATCCATTTCTATAACAATTTGTCCATTGGGATCACAAATCATCGAATGACCATCACTCGTATAGTTTTTATAGGTATAGCTTGGATTGACGCCACAGACAAAAATTTGATTTTCTAAAGCTCTTGTACGTAAAAGAATTTCCCAATGTTTTTTACGAACTTGGGCATTAAAAGCTGCTGGTAAAAATAAGCATTGAATGCCTTTTTTTGTTAGAAGAGCACTTGGTTGGCAGAAGCGAATGTCATAACACAATAAAATTCCTACTTGGATACCATGAATAGAGAATGTTATAAAGTGATTTCCTTGTGAAAATAGATCTGCTTCAGAATAATCTGTTTTCCCATGAAATTGCATTAAGTGGGTTTTGGCATATTTGGCAATACAAGTTCCTTGATTATAGATAAAACAAGTATTATAAATTTTACCATTTTCTTGATATGGAATGCTTCCACCAATCACAACTTGTTTATTTTTAATAGAAATCTCTTGAATGACTTGAATGCTTTTTTCTTGCCAAAGAATAGCTTCTTCCATATTTTTATTTTGATAAGGACAGTTCCATATTTCTGGTAAAACAAGCACATCCGAATGATTATCACTATTTTCTTTTACCCAATTTAAATTAGAAGAAATATTTTCACTGACGGGAACTTGTAACATGGCGATTTTCATAACTTAAATAATTCCTTTTTCTTTTAACCAGTCATAGATTCCACCTTCATGACAGCTTGGTGCAATTTGGATTTGTTCGATGGCTTTTAATCGATCATCACCATTTGAAACCATTACAGCCATTTTCGCATTTGCGAGCATCTCATAATCAATAGCCGAATCTCCAAAGGCTAAATAAGCATTTTCTGCTTCCTGGAAATAGTCCATCATGATTTGAATTCCTTTGAATTTGTTTGCTCCTTTTCGTTTGAATTCAACCCATTGTGACATGTAAACTGGTTCAACAGAATCAAGTGCATCAAATATAGGGTTTCTTTCAAGCGGATGATCGGGCTTTATTAAAATATTAGAAAAGCGATCACTTTCTTTTTTTTCACGAATTTCTACATCTTTAAAATGAAAGGTATCTATCATCTCTTTTACGCGTAAGTCATTGCGGGTGGCCATTTTTACATTTCCAAAAGCCAAAATGCCTAAATCATTATCTTTGGCATATTGAAAAAGAAAATCCGTACTTTTTGCATCAATCACATTTTCATATAGTATTTCTTTGTTTTTATTTAAAACATAACAACCATTCCCACAGACATAGCCATCCCAATCAATAATAGATTCAACATCTAGTTCTTCGACAAGGATTGGCGGTCGCCCCGTACATATACAAACTTTATAACCTTTTCTTTTTAAGGCTTGTAGAGCTTCGATATGTTTTTTCGGAATGCTTTGATTGATATGATCATAGACAGTATTGTCTAAATCCATAAAGATTGTTTGAATTGATTTCATAGCCATATTTTAGCATAATATGAAAGATATGAATTCGATTTTTCAAGATGACCTTCTTCAATGGTATGAAGAAAATAAAAGAGATTTAGCTTTTCGAAAAAAGAAAGATGCCTATCAAATATGGATTAGTGAAATCATGGCGCAACAAACACGGATTGAAGCCATGCTTCCTTATTTTGAGCGATTCATTAAAGTATTGCCTACAATGAAAGATTTAGCCCAAGTGGATGATCAAAAGTTGAATAAGTTATGGCAAGGATTAGGTTATTATTCACGTGCAAGGAATCTAAAGAAATGTGCGATTGAATGTATGAATAAATACAATGGAAGCTTACCAAGAAGCAAAAAAGAATTAATGGAACTACCTGGAATTGGTTCTTATACGGCAGGAGCAATCGCAAGTATTGCCTATGATGAAAACGTTAGTGCCATTGATGGCAATGTGAATCGACTTTTTAGTCGTTTGTATCGAATTGATGAAGATCTACGCAAAGCCAAGGGAAAAAAAGAAATTGAAAAAAGAGTGGATGCATCTCTACCTGGAAGTGAAAATATCAGTGCTTATAACCAAGCATTGATGGAATTAGGGGCATTGATTTGCCTTCCCAAAAATCCAAAATGTAAGCTTTGTCCCATTTCTTCTTATTGTCAAGCCTATTTATATGCGGATCCATCCCAATATCCTGTGCTTTCAAAAGTAAAGAAAAGAAAGATTGTTCACAAAGAAATCTTTGTTTTGATTTATAAAGATAAAATACGTCTCCATAGAAGAGAAGAAAAGGGGCTTCTTTATGGACTTTATGGCTTTGATGAAAAAGAAGTGAAAAACTATTTAACAAAGAAAGAATTGGAACCTTATACCCATATATTCTCACATGTCGAATGGCATATGAAAGCATGGCTTGTTTTTGTTGATTGGTCAGATTCTCATTTTTATACAATGGAAGAAATCAAAAAAGAAATTCCAATTCCTTCCGCATTTCTTCCTTTTTTAAGGCAAGTAGAAAAAATAATTGAAAATTATAAGCTGTAATATGATTTGTTACAGCTTTTTTATATTTCACATGCTTTGAAATATTAGTACATAAAAAGTATTAATTGTTAATAAAGACCAAAAAGCCTCCCTTAAAATTGGTGATAAAATTTAATGAATTCACAATTGTAAAAGTTTTCACAAATGAAATGAAAATGTTTAGGAATTATTTATTTATTGAATAGTAAGATACAATTCAAGTATTTCACGAATCAATCTTTCACATGTTAAGTTTTTATCAAGAGATATGTTAACGTTTTAACAAGTTGAATTTCGAATGAAAAACCTAGGAATCATTTTTAATTTAAAGGGTAAAAAGTTAATGAATATGAGGGAGAAAAAATGAAGGTAAATTATAAAGAAGCGCCGATTACTCAGTTTCATAAGATGCTCTTCTTATGTGCGGTTCTTGGACAAATCGCTTGTGGTTATGCTTTAGGAATTGCTGGAAATGCAGTTACACAAGCACAGACAGTATTAGGATTTAATACATTCTGGGTTGGTTTATTAGGTGCTGGAACATTAATTGGATTGAGTGGAAGTTTATTTTTAGGAAATTTAGCCGATCAAATTGGTCGAAGCAAATTATTATTGATTGATATGGTTTTGTTTACGGTATTTTCAATCTTCCATTTATTTGCATCCAGTGTTGGATTGATTTTAATTATTCGTATTGGAATTGGTTTATGTATCGCAATTGAATATTCCGTAGGAAGTACGATTATTTCAGAATGGGTTCGTGCAACGGAAGCGCCTGCTTATTTAAGTAAATTCGTAATTTATTGGACATTTGGTTATGTATTGAGCTTTGTGGCCGGTTTGATTATGGGAAACGTTGGTACAGATTATCATTTAATCTTTGCGTCTTCTGCAATCTTAGGCGGAATCAGTGCGATACTTCGCTTTATCAATGGTATGCCTGAATCACCAAGTTGGTTAGCTAGTGTTGGTCGAGAGGATGAAGCAAATTCATTAATTAGTCAGAAAGTTGGAAACGATTATTGTGTAGTCGTTGAAAAGAAAAAAGAGGAAGAAAAAGTATCTGTCAGTGAATTATTTAATGATCAATATCGTAATAATACTTTAGTTGGTGGAATCTTCTATGCATGTCAAGTGTTCCCATATTTTGGAGTTGGAATCTTTCTTCCAATTTTAGTGAAACAAATGAATATGGGTGGCGGACATACAGGCGATATTATTTACGATGTATTCTGTATGGCTGGTGCTTTTGTTGGAACTTGGATTGTAAGTCGTATTTCAAGAAGAAAGTTCTTAACATCAACTTTCTTTGGTGCAGCAATCGCATTGATTGTGATGATTATTGGTCAATATGTATCGATTGTAATTACAATTGTTGCCTTTGCAGCATATGCCTTAATTATGTCCATTGCGGTTGTTATGGAATGGCCTTATCCGCCAGAATTATTTGATGATCGTGTGCGTGGAACAGGTGTTGGAATTGTCATCGCATTTAGTCGAATTGGGGCATTCTTAGGAACATTCTTACTTCCAATTCTCGTTGAAAAATTAGGTGCAACAGGAAGTTTGTTGGTTTGTGCGGCTGTGTTAATTATAGGTGGTGTAGCTTGTCAAATTATGGCACCAGAAACATCCCCAGAATTTAAAAATAAACAGGAAAAAGGAGGCTATCATGGCAAAGGATTATATGCAAAGAATTAATGCTTTAAGAGAGAATTACATGTCACATCGAGTTGAGATGGATATCTTAGATGCTTATTATGTAACACAAGGTTTTAAAGAAACCGAAGGACAACCTTGGGCGATTCAAAAAGCAACTGGTATGAAAAAAGTTTATGAAAATAAACCAATTTTCATTCAAGATCATGAATTATTAGTAGGAGGCGTTGCATTTAAACCACGTGCTGGTATTTTAAATCCAGATTCTGCTTGTTCCGTTATTGAAAAAGAATTGGACACAATCAGTACACGTAAATATGATCCTTTCTACTTATCCGATGAAAATAAGAAATTATTTATGGAAGAAGTCGCTCCTTATTGGAGAGGAAAATGTGTATTGGATCGTTGGAATGCAATGATGCCAGAAGATGTACGAACCATGCGTGATGGTGGTATGTTGTATGTCGATAAGAAGTTTGTTCGTGGATATGGTGAAAATACACCAGGATGGAGAACTTTATTATCAAAAGGTATTGCCGGAATTAAAAAAGAAGCAGAAGAAAAATTAGCGGCTTTAGATGATGCAGCGGGTGAAGATACTTTGAAACAAATGATTTTCTATAAATCATTAATTATCTCAGCCGAAGGAATTATTGCCTTGGCAAATCGTCATGCCGATTTAGCCGAAAAAATGGCAAGTGAAGAAACAGATGAAGTACGTAAAGCAGAACTATTGAAGATTGCCGAAGTCAATCGTCATGTACCTGAAAATCCTCCACGCAACTTTTATGAAGCTTTGCAAAGTATGTTAACGTACGAATTCTGTATCTTCATGGAACAAAATGCTTCCTCTTATAACTTAGGTCGTATGGATCAATATTTGATTGAATACTACGAAAAAGATATTGAAGATGGAACATTAACTCAAGAAGAAGCACAAGAATTATTGGATTGTTTCTGGATTAAAATTGCTGAAATGGGATTATTCCAAGATGGTGAAAGTGCAGCTTTCTCAGCTGGATACAATATGACTGTACAAGTTTGTGCAGGTGGTATTGATCAATATGGAAATGATGCCGTAAATCCATTGTCTTATATGACGATTCAAGCAACGGAAGATACGGCGTTAAAAGAACCAAATATGACGGTGCGTTACAGTATTTCAAAAAACCCCGATTCATTCTTAAGAAAAGCAGCGGAATGTATTCGAATGGGAAGAACAATGCCAGCGGTTTATCATGATGATGCTGGAATTAAGATGTTATTGAATAAAGGTGTTCCATTATCACAAGCATGGGATTGGACACCATGTGGATGTGTTGAAACCAACCTTGAAGGTCGTTTGAAATCTTACACGGATATTGGTGAAATCAGTATGGGTGGTGTTGTTGATATGGTTATGAACAACGGTAAATCTCGTAAGACTGGTCAACAAGTATCCATTCAAACAGGTGATCCAAGAGATTTCAAAACATTCGATGATTTCATGGCAGCAATTAAAAAACAAATTGATTACTTCGTACATACGATGGCTACAATGAATTCTTACTTGGATTATTTAAGTGAAAATTATCGACCAGTGCCTGCATTATCTTTAACCTATCCAAACTGTATGAAAACAGGAAAAGATTATGCTAATGGTGGAGCTGAATTTAATGTTGGAAATGGAATCAATATTATTGGACAAGCCGATATTATTAACTCCGTCGCAGATGTAAAATATTTAGTATTTGATCAAAAGAAAGTCACAATGGATACATTATGTAAAGCATTGGATGCTAATTTTGAAGGCTATGATGATGTCTTAAAATTGTGTAAAGAAGCACCAAAATATGGAAATGATGATCCTAGAGCTGATTTCTGTGCGGGTGAAATTTATAATTATTTAGTTGATGTCATTGAAAGCTATGATTCCGCATTTGGTAAATTAACTGCTGGTATGCTTCCAGTATCTGGAAATGTTCCAATTGGACAAAGTGTTGGTGCGTTACCATTTGGACGTAAAGCTTGGCAACCATTAGCCGATGGTATTGGTGCTACGGGTGGTACAGATGTCAATGGAGCAACCGCATTATTGAAATCAATCAGTAACTTACCACATGCAAGATTTACGCAAGGAACACAAATGAATTTAAAAATTGATCCAGATTTATTAGAAGGCGATGCTGGTTTAAATCATATGATGGTCTTATTAAAGACACAATGTACATTGGATGTTTATCATACCCAATACAATATTATTAAACCAGAAGTCTTATTAGATGCACAAAAACATCCAGAAAATCATAAAGATTTATTGGTTCGTGTTGCTGGTTATACCGCATTCTTTGTAGAGCTTGGAAAAGATATTCAAGACGATATTATTTCACGTACACAAATTAAGTCTTGGGCTTAATAAAAATAATCATAAATATAGGAGGAAAGAAACATGATTAAAAACCACGACAGAAAATTTAAATTAGGGATGCATAGCTATACGCTTCATCTTTCAGGATTCGGAGAAAGTTGGGGATTCCAAGAATATGGAGAACATCATTCATTTGAACAAGTCGCAACATTCAAGGATTTAGTTGATATTGCGGTTGAAGTTGGATTGGATGTTTTACATATTACTTTAGTTGATATTCAAAATGATACTTCAGATGAACATTTAGCTGAATGTAGAAAAATTGCTGAAGAAGCTGGAATTGAATTGGAATTAAATATCTCATTTAATGCACCAAGTGATCCACGTGTAAACTGTACAGTAAAAGAATCTTTAGAAATTGCACATAAATTAGGATGTAAATTAGTTAAATATTCGACAGATGTTGAACATCCAGAAAAGTCTTCACATTCTTGTTTAGCACCAAGTGTAATGACTCAATTAATTGATATTTATAATCAATTTGCTGAAAATATTCCATTAATGGAAGAATATAACTTACCAATCGCAATTGAAAATCACTGTGACTTATTTGCAGATGAAGTCATTTGGTTAGTTGAACAATTAAATCACCCATTAGTTGGTGCATGCTGCGATACGATTAACTCATTAATGGTTATGGAAGGAATTGCCGATTGTGTGAAGAAAATGGCTCCATATTGCTATTGCGTACATTTCTGTGATAACCGTGTATTTGCCGATCCAGATGGAACGCATTCATTAGGAACTGCCATTGGACAAGGAAATGTTGATTGTAAAGCAATCATGGATATCTTAAGAGAAGAAGCACCAGAAGGCTTAGATACAATTGATTTAGAAATCGAACTTCCTTTATCGGGTCATACCTTAGAAGAAGGCCGTGAAATGGAACTTCAAGGATTAAAAGAATCAGTTGAATACATGTATAAAGAACTTGGTATTGGATTCAACGCAAAGAAAATTTATGGAGAAAGTGACTATTTCATCGAAAAATAAGTCAATTAACAGCGGTTTTTATCAAAAGATGAAAGCCGCTTCTTAGAATAAAGAGGCTATTTAAATAATGAATAGGCATATTCATTACAGATATTTCACTTGTTTTATTTCTCGTGTTATACCTAATTCGTGGAATGGAACACAATAAAGATAGGTTGATTAGATATGTTTGATAAATATGAAGGAATGGATATGAAAGGAACGGTTTTACGTTTTGAGAAAAGCTCTATTTATGATGGAGATGGCTTACGAACCGTTGTTTTCTTAAAGGGATGTCCACTCCGTTGTCAATGGTGTTCTACGCCAGAAAGTCATAAAAGAGAAATACAAAGTACACTTGATGGTGAAATTACGTATGGAATGGATTTAACCGTTGAAGAAGTCATGGTTGAAGTTCGTAAGGATATTCCTTTTTATTTCCATTCAGGTGGAGGTGTTACTTTATCCGGAGGGGAAATCCTAAGTCAAGCGGATTTTGCTTACAACATTATTCGTAGATCTTGTATGGAAGGCATTAATACTTGTATTGAGACTTCTTTCTATGGGGATTGGAAAAAAATAGAAAAAATTTTAGGATGTACGAATACGGCTTTCGTTGATTTAAAAATTATGAATCCAGATAAGCATAAGTTTTATACTGGTGTATCCAATGATTTGATTCTTGAAAATATTAAAAAAGCAGGGCAAGGCATTCCACGATTAAAGTTAATTATTCGTCGTCCTTTAATTCCAGGTGTGAATGATTCAAAAGAAGATTTAGAATCACTTGGACAATTTTTAGCGGATTTACCAGGTGTAGATCATTTACAATTGTTGCCTTATCACAAATTAGGAACAGATACATATCGAAAACTTGGATTGACTTATCCATTACCAGAGACCAAAGTACCGGATGATGCACATATGAAAGCTTGTGTTGAAACGGTTGGAAAATATATAAAAACGATTATTTAAAGGAGGAATTATATGTTACGTTATGGATTTATTGCAGCCGGAAACATTATCCGTGCGATGCACAGAGGTGCTGAAAAAAATGCGGATTATAACCCAGCTGAAATTGGTATCTATGATATCAATGAAGAAGTAAGAAAGGATTATGCTTCAAGAGGATATGCAACTTTTGATAACATGAAAGAGTTAATTGATAACTCGGAAATGTTAGTATTGGGTGTTACACCAAAAGTAGTTGGATTCATTATTGATGAATTAGCAGCAAATATTCGTAAAGATCAAGTCATGTTGACTGTTGTTACTGGTGTTGAACAAGATTGGTATGCAGAAAAAATTGGAGAAGGATACAAGATTGTTATTTGTATGCCAAATATGTCAAGTCAAGTAGGAGAAGGTGCATTTGCGGTATCTCGTTCAGTTGCTTGTACAGATGAAGATGTTAAGAATGTAACTGCAATTTTAAGCTCTTGTGGATTAGTTGAAGAAATTCCAGATGGAAAAATGGCTGAAATTCTTCCATTTAATGGATCAGCACCAGGTTTCTTCTATCACATTGCAAACTTAATGAAAAAAGAAGCAGCAGATTTAGGTTTAAATCCAGAAAATGCAGTTCGTTTATTTGCTGAAACAATGAAAGGTAGTGCCGAAATGATTCTTTCAAGCGATATTAGCTTAGAAGATTTAGAAAAAGCCTTACGTCTTCCAGGTGGAGCAACCGTTACTGCACTTGAAAAAATTGAATCCATGGGATTTGATGAAATGTACCATGAATTCGTTAAAGTTTCAGTTGAACATTGTAGAGAATTAGGAAATCAAAAATAAGAAAGGAAAAGAAGGAAATGACTTCCTTCTTTTTTTATATTTCATTTAATTTTTCTAAAAATAATTTAATGACTGGATTGCTGTTGTCAGGATTATAGACACAGACATAAGTATCAGAATAATCCGATTCAAAAGGAATTGCATGGAAATAAGGATTGCTATTGAGATAAGGATCATGAGGATTGGAAATCGTAAGGCCATGATCGGCAAGGGTACGAAAATAAGCAACTTCCGATAAAGGGACGCCAATTTGTTTTACGCCTTCTAAAGAAAAAACGCCTTTAAATATTTTCTCAACTTGATATCCATTGGGTTCTGTTAAAAAGAAAGTTTCTCCTTTGATATCCTCATAGTCTAAGTGATCCTTGTTTGCAAGACGGTGATCCTTTGACATAACAATAAGTGTTTCTTCTTTTTGGAGCTTTCGAACAATATAGCCCGCTTCTTTCCAATGTGGAAATTCAATTCCAATGACAATATCTACACTTCCTTTTTTTAAAGCTTCAAGTTGTTCAGGCGTTGTCATCTTTGTATAAGTGATATTTAAAGATGGCCATGCATTTTGTAATTCTTCGATGATGGGAAAAAACATAAATTCACAATAATATCCAATCTGAAAAGCAATTGATAATCTTCCAGATTTTCCTTGTGAAGCTATTTCAGCTGTTTCAAGGGTTAAATTAATTTGTGAAAGTGCTTCTTTGATTCCTTCATATAAGATGCGACCTGGTTCCGTTAATTCTAAAGGTTTGCTTCTTCTATTAAATAAAGAGTAGCCAAGCTCTGCTTCTAACATTTGAATCTGGCGACTAACTGTTGGTTGTGATGTATATAAGTATTCAGCTGCATGGGTTATATTTTTCATTTCAGCAACCGCTATAAAATATTTAAATTGTAACAGTGTCATAAAGACCTCCATCGTATTGACTTGATAAAATTATAACATAATTGTTCATGCGTCTTTAAAGTGATTTTTTATAAAAAATCACCTAAAATGTGATGCTTTTTAAAAAAGCTATTTTTTTTGTGCTAGAATGTATAAGTATCATACTGTCTTTATATATAGGAGGAAATTGTATGGGATTAATGAGTTTATTTTCAGAAGAAAAGCGAGAAATCAATTCCTTATCAAAAGAAGCAGATAAAGTTTTAAAGTTGGCTCCAACAATGGAAGCTTTATCCGATGATGAGTTAAAGGAATGTACTCAAAAATATAGAGAACGTTTAAAAAATGGTGAAACGGTTGATGATTTATTGTACGAAGCCTTTGCGACAGCTAGAGAAGCTGCAAGCCGTGTCATTAATGAAAAACCTTATAAGGTTCAAATTATGGGTGCCTTGGCTATGCATAAAGGCGACATTGCGGAAATGAAAACCGGTGAAGGAAAAACCTTAACCGCAACAATGGCCGTTTATGCCAATGCCTTAGCTGGAAATGGTGTTCATGTCATTACCGTTAATGAATACTTAGCAGGTCGTGATGCGGCTTGGATGGGCGAGATTTACCGTTTCTTAGGATTAAGCGTTGGTGTAAATAAACGTGAATTATCACCACGCCAGAAAAAAGAAGCGTATGCATGTGATATTACATATACAACCAACTCAGAGCTTGGTTTTGATTATTTACGTGATAATATGGTTACCAAAGTGGATGATCGTGTTATGCATGGACTTCATATGGCGATTATTGATGAGGTCGATTCTGTCTTAATTGATGAAGCAAGAACACCATTGATTATTTCAGGAGGTAAGAAAAATACCGCAAATTTATATATTCAAGCCGATAAATTTGTCAAAACTTTGACAAAGCCAGAATATGAAATGGATAATTTCACACATGAAAAGAAATTGATCAGTGGAGATTATGACATTGATGAAAAGACCCGCCAAGTTATGTTAAGTGAAGTTGGGGTATCGAAAGCAGAACGTTATTTTAAAATTACGAACTTATATGACGCAGATCATACGCAATTGGTTCACCATATCAATCAAGCATTACGTGCAAACTATATTATGATGCGTGAAGTTGAATATGTAGTTAGTGAAGACCAAGAAATTGTGATCGTTGATCAATTTACAGGTCGTTTAATGCCAGGTCGTGCTTATAGTGATGGTCTCCATCAAGCCATTGAAGCCAAAGAAGGGGTTCCAATTAAAGATGAAACTTCAACTTTGGCAACTATCACTTATCAGAACTTCTTCCGTTTGTATGAGAAATTATCGGGTATGACCGGTACCGCAAAAACGGAAGAAGAAGAATTTTTATCTACTTACAATATGCGTGTTGTTTGTATTCCAACCAATCGTGGAATCGCAAGAAAAGATTTACCAGATGAAATCTATGCACATAAATCGGATAAATTTGCCGCATTAGTTCATGAAGTAAAAGTTTTATATCACAAAGGACAACCTGTTCTTGTCGGAACGATTGCCGTTGAAACGTCTGAATTGATTAGTGATTTACTAAAAAAGGAAGGAATTCCTCACCACTTATTAAATGCGAAGAATCATGCCAAAGAAGCTGAAATTGTTGCCTTAGCCGGACGTCCGAAATCCGTTACAATCGCAACCAACATGGCAGGTCGTGGTACGGATATTAAATTAACAGCAGAATCACGAGAATTAGGTGGTTTAGCTGTTTTAGGTAGTGAACGTCATGAATCAAGACGTATTGATAACCAGTTACGTGGACGTAGTGGACGTCAAGGGGATCCAGGATTTTCACGTTTCTATGTTTCGTTAGAAGATGATTTGATGATTCGTTTTGGTGGAAATAAACTTCAAAAATTATTTGAAAAAGTTGGCGATGAAAAAATTGAATCCAAAGCAGTCACTCGTTCTATTACGATGGCACAAAAACGTGTCGAAGGATATAACTTTGATGGTCGTAAACAATTGTTAGATTATGATGATGTTTTACGTCGTCAACGTGAAATCATCTATGAAGAAAGAAATAAAGTATTGGAAAGTAATGATGTTCATGAATGGGTACATAATATCTTAGAAAACGCTCTTAATGAGACGGTTGATTCCAGTCTTGGTGATAAAAAAGGCATTGATTATGCTTCTTTAGTTAAATCTTTAGAAATGATTGGTTTACAAGATGAAAAAGCCATCCATGTGAGTGAAATTGAGAATATTAAAAAAGTCGATGATGTAAAGAAATATATCGTTGAAAAAGCATGGAATGGATATGAAGAAGAAATTCGTTTAGTAAAAGATCAATTCTTACCTTTTGAAAAGACCGTTGTATTAAGAAACATTGACCGAAATTGGATTCAACACATTGACCAAATGGATAAACTTCGTGGTGGTATTCATTTACGTAGTTATGCACAAAATAACCCTTTACAACAATATGTTGAGGAAGGTTTCCAAATGTTTGATGATATGAATCATCGCATTAATCGTGAAATTGCTTTCTTCTTGTTAAAAGTACGTATTAAACAGGAGGCTGCTTAATGGAACTTTATGAATTGAAACAAGGTTTATCTACTCACCTAGAGAAATTGGAAGCTCTAGGTGAGTCTCTTTGACTTAGCTTCAAAAAAAGAAGAAATTAAACGTTTAGAAGAACAAACCATGTCCAGTGATTTTTGGACAGATCAAAAGAAGGCACAACATACCATTCGTCAAAAGAATTCATTGCAATCGATTGTTGAGCAATATGAAGCCTTAGATACACAACTCCATTCTTTAGAAGAAACAATCAATGTTTTAAAAGAAGAAATGGATGAAGAGTTAATGTTGATGGCAGAAGAAGAATATCAAGAATGTCTTCCAAACTTTGATGCTTTTGAAATTCAAGTCCTTTTAAGTCATGAATATGATCAAAACAATGCCATTCTCGAATTGCATCCTGGAGCAGGTGGAACCGAGTCTTGTGATTGGTGTTCGATGCTTTATCGAATGTATACGCGTTATGCCGAAAGACATGGCTTTAAAGTAAAAGTAATTGATTATTTACCTGGAGATGAAGCGGGAATTAAAAGTGTAACCTTCTTAGTTGAAGGGGATAAAGCCTATGGATACTTAAAATCCGAAAAAGGCGTCCATCGTCTCGTGCGTATTAGTCCTTTTGATTCAGGGGCTCGAAGACATACATCCTTTGCCTCCTTGGATGTTATGCCACAATTTAATGATGAAATTGAGATTGATTTAAAGGATGAAGATTTAGAATTTGAAACCAAACGTGCATCAGGTGCAGGAGGACAACATATCAATAAAACCGATTCAGCCGTTCGCTTAGTTCATAAGCCAACGGGAATTGTTGCTACATGTCAAAATGGACGAAGTCAACATGAGAATCGTGAAGAAGCTTTACGTGTTTTAAAGGCACGCTTGTATCAATTGGAAATTGAAAAACAAGAAAAGAAACTTGCCGAAATTAAAGGGGAACAAGTAGCGAACGAATGGGGAAGCCAGATTCGAAATTATGTGATGCATCCATACTCTTTAGTAAAAGATGTGCGAACAGGTTATGAAACCAGTCAAGTACAAGATGTATTGGATGGAAAGTTGGATGAATTTATCTTTGCCTATTTAAAAAGTCAAATCCGATAAAATGACAAAAAGAATGTCGCTTTTTTAGATAAACTAATGCCATGAGGAGGAAAATCATGGCATTACATTTATCACAGCAACAATTCACTTATTTATGCAAAAGATATGCCAACCGAGAATTTGGTTATGTTTATTTTGATTCCATTCGGGAATTGTTGTCATTTGTCTTAAAAAGCTATAAAGGGAATTTCCAAGCACTTGAATTGCAAATTTTAGAGCTTTACGATCATAATAAAGATATTTCCAATCTTGCTTTAGAGGATGGATCTGTACAATTGCTTCGTGTAGAAAAGAAATGGGTTTATATCTATCAAAAAAATGGTTTTGATATCTACGAAGTATTGAAAGAAACGTATCTATCTTTTAAGCAACATGCGGAAAAATACTTTAAGGAGGATCTATGAAAGTTAAATCAAAAGGAACTTTTCAATTGTCACAAGAAAGTCCATGGATCAAGGATTGTACGCTTTCAAAAGAAATTGCTTCTGATTTAACGCTTTTTTCATTGGCAAAAGGAACGGATATCAGTGCGGAAAGTTATCCCCATCCAAGCTTTTATTTCGCTTTGAAAAATAGCGTACAAATCGATTCTTTGATTTTAAATGAAGGCCAGTGTATCCAAATGAAAGCCAATGAAGCCTTTGGTATTTGTGCTTTAGAAGATTGTAGTTATTTAGAAATAAAATTAAAGGAGAAACCTATGAATTTAGATAGTAAACAAATATTTGCTCTAAAGGATCTTTTACCTTATCAAGATGGAGCAATTATTAATAAAGATTTAGTCAGCAATGAAAAAATGAAATTTGTCGTGATGGCCTTTGATGCAGGCTGTGCTTTAAGTGAACATGCAGCTCCAGCGGAAGCTTTGATTTTTGCACTAGATGGTGAAGGAATCATTACGTATGAAGGAAAGGAATATCCAATTAAAGCCGGGGAAAACTTCAAATTTGATAAAAATGGCATGCATGCAGTGAAAGCAACGACGCCTTTTAAAATGGCTTTATTATTGGCTTTTGAATAATGAAATTTAATCTTGTATTATTTGATTTAGATGGCACAATTTCTAAATCGGCCAAAGGGATTATCAATTGTGTACAATATGCTCTAGAATCCATTGGGATTCATGAAGAAAATCTGGATATTTTAAAAACCTTTATTGGGCCACCTTTAACGGAACAATTTCAAAAGGTCTATGGTTTAGATGAAAAGACTAGTATTCAGTTGTTAGAAAAATATCGGGAACGCTACAATCCAATTGGATTGTATGAAACAAGATTATATGAGGGAATGGAAGATTTATTAAAAGTCGGTAAAGAAAAAGGTATGATTTTTGGAATCGTTTCGAGTAAGCCACAGGTTTATTTAAATCGAGTTCTTGAACATTTAGATGTATTATCCTATTTTCAAGAAGTTGTCGGTCCTTCTTTATCCCATAAAGAAGTGGATTCCAAAGCGAAAATGATTGCGTCCGTATTAGAAAAATATCCGAATGCATCCGCTTGTATGATTGGAGATCGTAAATTTGATATTCGTGGTGCAAAGAAAAATCAAATTTTTAGTATTGCGGTTAGCTATGGATATGGAAGTATTGAAGAATTAGTGAAAGAGAATCCAGATTATATTGCCGAAAGTGTCAATGACTTACAAATTTTCTTGACAGAAGAAAATGTGCATGATAAAAAACATATATAGATTTCAAACAAAGGTGTTTGGCATAAGCCAGACACCTTTTTTGTATAGAAAGAAGAGGGATTTGCGTATGAAGGAATTGTTAGAACATAAAGATCATGTGAATGAATTGTTGGCACGTTATGGTGTTAAATTTGGAATTTATAAGAATCAACAGTTTAAAGAACAGCTTTTTCCCTTTGATTCGATTCCTCGAATTATTACTTCGGATGAATTTGCTGCCATTGAAAAAGGTTTGAAACAACGGGTTAAAGCCTTAAATCTTTTTTTAAAAGACATCTATAGTCAAAAACAAATTGTCAAAGATGGCATCATTCCAGAAGATTTTATCTTTGCGTCAAGTGGATATATGGCTGAATGTGAAGGTGTCAGTCCAATTAAAGATATTTATTCCCATATTTCAGGCATTGATTTAGTGAAAGGAAAAAATGGACAATGGTATGTCCTAGAAGATAATTTACGCGTACCATCTGGTGCAAGCTATCCAATGATTGCAAGGGATATTTGCCGTCGATGTTCGCCAAAAACCTTTCATGATGCACACTTAGAAGATAATCGAAATTATGCCGATTTATTAAAAAAGACCATGGATTATGTAAATACAGGTGGTCACAATATTATTTTGACACCAGGAAGATTTAATGCCGCTTATTTTGAACATTCTTATTTGGCGGAAAAAACGGGTGCTCATTTAGCAAGTGGAGATGAATTAATTGTTGAAGACGATACATTGTTTTATATTGCAGCCAATCATAAAAAAGAAAAGGTTGGAGCAGTTTATCGTAGAATCTCGGATGAATATTTAGATCCAATGAATTTTAATCCTGAATCATTAATTGGGATTCCACATTTATATGATGTTTACAAAAAAGGAAATGTTGCTTTATTGAATGCACCGGGCAATGGGATTGCCGATGATAAAGGAATTTATTATTTTGTACCAAAAATGATTTCTTACTATCTGCATGAAGAAGCAATTCTACAAAATGCGCCAACGTATTTGCCATTTTATCAAGAAGATATGGACTATGTTCTAGAACACTTTGATTCTTTGGTTTTAAAGGATGTTGCAGAAGCCGGAGGCTATGGCGTTCGTTTTGGAAATTCGATGAATCCAAGTGAAAAAGAAGAATTTATTGCCTTATTAAAGAAAGAACCAAGACGATTTATTGCCCAAGAGGTGATTGACTTTCAAGATTTAGATATTGTGGAAGGACCTGAAATCGTTGCCAGAAAGGCGGATTTAAGAGCCTTTGTATTAATGCAAGAAGAGCCAATTGTATGGAAAAGCGGACTTACTCGTTTTTCTAGAAATGCGGATTCATTTATTGTGAATTCAAGCCAAGGAGGAGGGTTTAAAGACACATGGGTATTATCTCGATAGCACAATCCAACCAATTGTATTGGTTAGGACGATATACAGAAAGGGTTTATACAACCATTCAAATGTTTTTTAAAAGCTTTGATGCAATGATTGATGTGAATGAACAAAGCTATGAACTTTTTTGTCAATCCGTTGATATTCCAAATATTTACCAATCCAAAGAAGATTTCTTAGCACATTATCCATTTGATGAAAAGAATCCAGATTCAATATTCAGTAATTTAAATAGAGCCTATGATAATGCGATTGTTTTACGTGAATTAATTGGAAGTGAAACTTTATCCTATATTCAATTGGCAATCTATTCCATGAATAAAGCAAAAGAAAGTGCCGCGCCTTTATTTGAAATGCAATATGTTTTAGATGATTTATTGGCTTTTTGGGGGATTGTTGATGATCAAATCGATTCAGAACAAATTCGCAATATTATTAAGGCTGGCAAACGGATTGAACGAATTGATTTATATGCACGCTTAGGGGTAGGGAAAAAGGAATTGATGCGAGAAGTTCATCGTTTGATTCCAAGAGTAGAAAAGAGTGGGATCCCTTATCATCAAGAGAACTTAAATCATCTTCAAGAGGATATTGAAAAGGAAAATCTTGATTATTATCAAATGGTAAGGGATGTAGAGGGGATCTTATAGTGGAACTTCATTTTGATTATAAAATGAAGTTAAACTATTCCTTACCCGTCACAAAATGTTTTTTTACAATTAAGGGGATGCCAAAAGAAGATTCTAGGCAACATCTTCTAAGACATACAATTGAAATCAATCCAAAAGTTTCTTATATGGAAGGAAAAGATGCGTTTGGAAATCATAAAATTTATGGAAATATTCAAGAAGTTCATCAAAGCTTTTTCTATCATATTGAAGGTGATGTCGAAATTCGTTCAATTGATTATGAAGAAAAGGCGGAACAAACAGCCCTCTATAAGGTTTTTTATGGAAAGTGTAGGATGGGGTCAACTTTAAAACACTATGCGAATTGTTTGAAAGTGGATGAATCATTGAATGATTATGAAAAAGCTTGCTTTTTAATGAATAAGCTCTATGCCATTTTTCAATATTGTCCATCAACAACTGAAATTGAAACCAATGCAGAAGAAGCTTGGCAACAAGGGATGGGGGTTTGTCAAGATTATGCCCATATCTTTATTACCTTATTACGTTTTTATGGTATTCCAGCTCGCTATGTTTGTGGCTTTTTGATTGGCGAAGGAGCCAGCCATGCATGGGTCGAAGCTTGTATTGATGGGTATTGGGTCGGTTTTGATCCAACCAACAATTGTTTGGTAAAAGAAGAGCACATTAAAATTGGACATGGTCGTGATGCAAGTGATTGCGAAATCAATCGAGGCATTATGTATGGAGGCGGCCAACAAGAACAAGAAGTAAGTGTATTTGTATATGCGAGAGGTAGAGTATGATTGAAAAAGTTGTTTCGGTAGGACTTCCAATCGATGAAGTTTTATGTATTAAGAAAAATCGATATCTTCCAAGTAATCCAAGAGAAAAGATGAAAAGAATCAGTATTGTCACGGGAATTCATGGGGATGAATTAGAAGGTCAATATGTTTGTTATGAGCTACAAAGAAGATTAAAAGAAAGACTGGATGATTTGAAAGGCATTGTTGATATTTATCCAGCAATGAATCCTTTAGGAATTGATTCCATTACACGGGGTATTCCCGCTTTTGATTTAGATATGAATCGTTTATTTCCAGGAAATATTGATGGAAATATGACGGAATATTTAGCAGCCGAAATATTGAATGATGTTAAAGGATCGGATTGTGTTTTGGATATTCATGCAAGTAACATCTACTTAAAGGAAATTCCTCAAATTCGTATTAATGAAAAACAACAAGAAAAGCTTTTACCTTTAGCGAAAAAAGCCAATGTAGATTTAATTTGGGTGCATGAATCCAGTACGGTTTTAGAATCTACTTTTGCCTATAGCTTAAATGATAAAGGAACACCAACTTTGGTTGTTGAAATGGGCGTTGGTATGCGCATTACAAAAGCTTATGGAGATCAATTGGTGGATGGTATCTTCCAATTGATGGATGAATTGGGTATTCTACCGCAACCAAATGTGGAAATAAAAAAACCGATGATATCCAATCATTCTGAAGATGTTTATTATTTGAATGCGAAGGTGAGTGGCTTATTTATTCCGCAAGCTAAACATGGAAAAATGTTAAAAAAAGGTGAAATTATTGGATATGTGGTTGATCCTTTAAGTTCGGATTGTTTAGATGAAATTGTTTCACCAATCGATGGTTTGTTGTTTACCATTCGTGAATATCCAATTGTTGATGAAGGTTCCTTGATTGGGCGAGTGCTAAAAGAAGAGGCGTGTCAGTATGAATAAGAAAGTAATATTTGAATTAAAAGGGATGTACCGCGATGATTTTCGCATCAGTGCTTATGAATTTGGACAAGGAAAGAAAACCCTTTGTATTGTTGGGGCCTGTCGTGGAAATGAAATACAACCTTTATATACAACTTCTTTATTAATTAAAAAATTTAAACAATTAGAAGAGGAAGGAAGAATCAATCAAGATCATTCGATTTTGATTATTCCAAGTTTAAATCCATATTCTATGAATATTAAGAAACGGTTTTGGTCAACGGACAATACCGATATCAATCGAATGTTTCCAGGCTATGATTTAGGGGAAACGACGCAACGGATTGCCCAAGGGGTTTTTGATGTTGTTTCAGAATATAGTTATGGTATTCAATTGACATCTTTTTATACACCGGGCGACTTTGTGCCACATGTTCGTATGATGGATTTAGGAAATGAAGATGTAGAGCTCGCAAAGCAATTTGGACTTCCTTATGTCGTTTTAAGACAAGTGCGTCCATATGATACGACAACTTTAAACTATAATTGGCAATGTTGGAATACTAAAGCCTTTTCTTTATATACATCAACAACGAGTCGAATTGATCAAAATTCAGCGGGACAAGCAGTCTTATCCGTTATGAATTTTCTTTCAAGTTTAGATGTGATTAAATATTCGCGTCCTTTTGTTATGAAGTCACAAATTGTGAAAGACACGGATCTTGTATCTGTACGTACGGAAAAATCTGGTATCTTTGAACCTTTAGTTGAGCCAGGACAACGCGTCTTTATTGGACAACCAATGGCGAATATCTTACATCCTTATGAAGCGGAAATTTTAGAGACTTTATATGCGCCAATCAATTCAACCGTATTCTTTTTACACAATGATCCATTGACCTATGCGAATACTTCCGTGATAAAAATGATTATTTGATATATAATCAAAGCATGAAACAAATTGATTTTTCCCAAGGAAGTATAACAAAAAATATTTTTCAAACAGCGATTCCAATGTTAGTTGCACAAGTATTAAATCTTCTTTATAACATTGTGGATCGTATCTATATTGGACGAATACCAACCGTAGGATCCTTAGCATTAGGAGCGGTTGGTCTTTGTTTTCCAGTTATTACCATTCTTTCAGCTTTTGCGAATTTATATGCGAGTGGAGGTGGACCCATTTTTGCGATTGAAAGAGGACGAAAAGAGCTGAATCATGCATCAAGAATTATGAATACCTGTTTTTATTTGTTGATTTGGACGGCTTTGATTTTAACTCTTTTGGGTTTTGTATTTGCGAAACCTATGTTAATTTTATTTGGGGCATCGGTCAATACCTTACCTTATTGTCTTCCTTATCTACGGATTTATTTGATTGGGACGCTCTTTTCAATGATTACGATTGGAATGAACCCTTTTATCAATGCGCAAGGTTATCCAAAAGCAGGCATGGTCACCGTATTAATTGGAGCACTCGCAAATCTTATTTTAGATCCGCTCTTTATTTTTACCTTTGGTATGGGTGTTAAAGGAGCAGCAATTGCTACAATTATTTCTCAATTTTTATCGGCTTTGTTTGTTCTTTATTTTTTAAGTAAAGACAGCATTGAAATTCGTTTGAAAAAATGTCGATTGAAAGATCTTTATCGCGTAAAGGATATTTTATCTTTAGGCTTATCGGGTTTTATTATGCAATTAACCAATGGATTGGTTCAAGTGAGCTGTAATAGTGTTTTATCACAATGTGGTGGTGATTTATATATTTCCATCATGACTATTGTTTCGAGTGTTCGACAGATGTTAGAAATTCCGATTTGGTCTCTAACGGATGGTGCAAGTTCTATTATTTCCTATAATTATGGTGCTAAACAAAACAACCGCGTCAAGAAAGCCTTTCATGTGATGTTTCTTATGACCTTAGTCTATGCAGGGCTTGTTTGTTTGGCGATTGAAAGTTTTCCAGCCTTTTTTATTTCTATTTTTTCGAATGATTCACAAATCTTAGTAAAAGCGATTCCGGCTTTACATTTGTATTTTTTTGCTTTTATCTTTATGGTTTTCCAATATTGTGGACAAACTATGTTTAAAGCGTTAAATAAAAGAGGATATGCAATCTTTTTCTCTCTTTTAAGAAAAGCAATTATTGTGATTCCTTTAACGTATTTGTTGCCTTTTGTGTTTGGCTATGGAAGCAATGGAGTCTTTATGGCAGAACCAATTTCTAATGTTCTTAGTGGTATTTTATGTATTGTTACCATGTTTTTGACTGTATGGAAAGAATTGGTATAAAGATTGTCTATACATAAGATAAAAGTTACCTATTTTACGAATTGAAAATAATCGGTAAAATATAAAAAGAGGAAAGTGGAGGACTTAATATGGCTTGTTTTTTAGTTCCAGTTACTGAAGCAATTGTTACAACAACAATTGAAAAGAAATTAGATAAGAAAGCAGAATTTAAACCAATCGCAAAGAAATTACATACCCTAAATACGATGTTATGGGGTGGCAGTGCTTTATTGGCATTGGAACATGTTTGGCATGGAGAAATTGTTCCATGGTATCCTTTCTTAAGTGCGATGAATAATCAAAAAGATACCATTGCTATGTTCGATGAAATGAAAACCGTCGGTGTTTCTATGGCTGTTTTAGTCACAGCGGTATGGCTTGTTTATGTTGGTGCTTCAAGTCTTTATCAAAAAAGAAAGGTACAAGAAGCATGACAATTGTTTTAGTCGGAATTTCGGCTTTATTCGTTTCAATTTATGCTAAAAAAGAAAAAAGTGCGAAAACTTTTGCTCTAATTTTATGGGGCGCTACGCTTATGTGGTCTATTGATGTCATCTTTGCTCTACAGGAAGAAGGATCCGCTTATTTTCAATCGTTTATTTCGAATTGGAAGGATGATAGCTTACTTGGAATTTGTGCAATTTGTTTGGGATATGGCATTTGGTTCATTAGCAAAAAGAAGAAAGCGAGTGTGTAATAGACACTCGTTTTTTTTAACATATTTATAAATGAATTTCGTGCTATAATTTTTAAGAAATGAGGAAAAAATATGACTGAATATCGAATTGAACATGACTCGATGGGTGAAATGAAAGTTCCTGCAGATAAATACTGGGGAGCGCAAACACAACGAAGTTATCAGAATTTTAAAATTGGCCAAGAAAAAATGCCAAAAGGAATTGTCGATGCTTTTGCAATTTTAAAAAAAGGGGCAGCCATTGCCAATGCCCATTTAGGTAAATTGGATGAAGAAAGATTATCTTATATTGAACAAGCTTGTGATGAAATCCTTGAAGGAAAGCTTTATGAACATTTTCCATTAGCGGTTTGGCAAACAGGAAGTGGAACCCAATCCAATATGAATGTCAATGAAGTGATCGCAAATCGTGGAAATGAAATTGCAGGTAAGGTATGCTTACATCCAAATGATACAATTAATATGTCTCAATCGAGTAATGATACCTTTCCAACGGCTTTACATATTGCGGCAGTCTATGCAATAGAAGATCATTTATTTCTTGCGATGGATCATATGATTGAAGTCTTAGATCGCTTAGAAAAAGAAAATCAAGGAATTATTAAAAGTGGACGTACGCATCTTCAAGATGCGGTTCCAATTGGTTTTTGGCAAGAAATTAGTGGTTGGAAGGCCATGGTTGTGAAAAGCAAAGAATACATCGAAAAAGCTTTACCAAGTATTCATGAACTTGCTTTAGGTGGAACTGCTGTTGGAACCGGTTTAAATGCACCTAAGGGCTTTGATCTTGAAGTTGCCAAGACGATTTCGAACTTAACGAATAAAAACTTTATCACGGAAGAAAATAAATATCATGCCCTTGCTGCAAAGGATGCAATTACTTTTGTCCATGGTGCGCTAAAAGCTCTTGCAGCCAATTTGATGAAGATTGCCAATGATGTACGTTGGATGGCCAGTGGTCCACGTGTTGGTCTTGGTGAAATTTCGATTCCTGCCAATGAGCCTGGAAGTTCGATTATGCCTGGAAAGGTGAATCCAACCCAGTGTGAAGCCTTAACAATGGTTGCAGTACAGGTTATGGGAAATGATACGACGATTGGTATTTCTGCAAGCCAAGGGAATTTTGAATTAAATGTTTTTATGCCGGTAATTGCTTATAACTTTTTACAATCTTGTGAATTATTAACCGATGCGATTTATTCTTTTACGGATCATTGTTTACAAGGTTTAAAGGCCAATAAAGATAAAATGGATTACAATGTCAACCATTCCTTGATGTTGGTAACGGCATTAAATCCAATTATTGGGTATGAAAAAGCGGCTCAAACTTCGAATTTAGCCTTCAAAGAAAATATTTCGTTAAAAGAGGCTGTAATTCAATTGGGATATATGACAGAAGAAGAATTTGATCAGGCGATTCAGCCAGAGAAAATGGTATAGGAGGAAGTATGGATTACGCAAAAGAAGCATTAAGATTACATAAAGAATGGAATGGAAAACTTGAAACTGTTCCAAAAATGAAAATTGAAACCCGAGATGATTTATCTTTGGCTTATACCCCTGGTGTTGCAGCACCATGTCTTGCGATTAAAGAAAATCCAGAAGATAGCTATGTTTATACAGGAAGAGCACATACGGTTGCAGTCATTAGTGATGGAAGTGCTATTTTAGGGCTTGGAAATATCGGACCGGAAGCAGGAATGCCCGTTATGGAAGGAAAGTGTGTATTATTTAAAGCTTTAGGTAATGTGGATGCGATTCCATTGTGCTTGAATACACAAGATCCAGATGAATTGGTGCAAATTATTTCAAGCTTAGAACCAAGTTTTGGTGGTATCAATTTAGAAGATATTGCAGCTCCTCGTTGCTTTGAAGTAGAAAAAAGACTACAAGAAAAAATGAATATTCCGGTTTTTCATGATGATCAACACGGAACAGCAATTGTCGTAAGTGCGGCTTTAGTCAATGCTTTAAAATTAGCTGGCAAGGAAAATCCAACCATTGTTATTAATGGAGCAGGTAGTGCTGGTGTAGCAATTGCTACCTTGATTTTAAAAATTGGTTTAGGAAATGTCATCTTAGTAGATAAACAAGGAATTTTACAAGCGGACATGGATTTAACTTCAGGACAAAGAAGTTTAATTGATCAATTAAATAAAGATAAGGTAAAAGGAAGTTTAGCAGATGCTTTAGTTGGTGCAGATGTTTTCATTGGTGTGAGTGCAGGACATATTGTATCAAAAGAAATGATTGCTTCAATGAATGAAAAAGCCATTGTTTTTCCTATGGCCAATCCAGTTCCTGAAATTGAACCCGATTTAGCTAAAGAAGCAGGTGCTTATATCGTAGGAACAGGACGTAGTGATCATCCAAATCAAATTAATAATGTTTTAGCTTTCCCTGGAATCTTTAAAGGGGCATTAAAAGCAGGGGCCACTTGTATTAATGATGAGATGAAGGAAGCGGCTGTCTATGCGATTAGTTCAATGATTACAGAAGATATTTTAGATCCTGAACATATAATTGTTTCAGCTTTAGATCCAAATGTTGCGGATGTGGTTGCCAATGCGGTTGCCAAAGCAGCAATTAAAACTGGAGTAATCAGAAAGTAAGAATCTAAGTATACTTTGATTGTATGCATTTTCATGCTTTAGAGTCTAATTCATAAAAAAAAAGACCGGTATTTCAAAGATCCGGTCTTTTTTTATATCTTTTTTAAAAGAGGAAGAATGAATTTATTTTCTTTTTTATAGGCGATTCCAATTTCTAAAGGTTTTGATTCCTTTAAATCAATCGCAACTAAACCAGAATAATCAAAAACTTCCAAATTTTTTTTAGGTAAAATAGTAATCATTGAACCCAGACGAACATTGCTAATGATGGATTCCAATCGAGCGGTACGAATGATATTTGCTTGGATTTGATTTTCTTTAAATAAATGAACACAAGTTTGATACACAGTTGTATAAGGATGCATAAAAATAAAAGATTCATTTTTTATATCATGAATGGATAAAACTATTTTATTCGCATAGACATGATTTTCAGGAAGGACGACCACAAGTTTATCATATGCGATTGGTTTGAATGTGCAAAGATCTGAAGGAACCATGCTTTTTCGAACAATCACAAGATCAAAAGAAGAATCTTTTAAACCCTGAAGAAGCTCTGGCTCTTCTGCTTCCAAGATTGAAATGGAATATTGTGGATTAGAACGCATAAAATGTTGAAGCGCTTTTGTTAGGTTGTATTGAGACGTAATTGGAAGAATTCCAATTTTGACTTCGGGCTTTTTCTTACTATGCATAACCATCTTTTTTAATGTTTCTTCATATTTATTTGTTAATGCGATTGCTTCTTTATAAAAGTCTTTGCCAGCTTGTGTTAAAGAGGCACTTCGTTTTGTCCGATTAAACAATTCACATCCCAATTCATTTTCTAATTTTTTGATGTGTTTGGATAAAGTTGATTGTGTTGAATGCATCTGATGTGCTGCATCTAAAAAGGTATCGCATTCTGAAGCTGCTATAAAGTAATACAATTCTTCAAATGTCATGTTCAATTTCCACTTTCTATACACAGAATAACATGTTTTATAATAGATTCCAATATGGAAACAATGAATACCTGAATTTGAATTGATTGAGTCGTAGACTCCTTTTAAAATACAAGCAGAAAAGGAAAGAGAAAAGATGGAAAAAGTGAATGATTTAAGAAGTGCCCTTGCATGTTTGGCTAAGTTGAATGACCAATTGATTGAGACAGATGTAGAAGTAGATCCAGAAGCTGAACTTGCGGGTGTTTATCGTTATGTAGGAGCGGGTGGAACGGTACAACGTCCAACAAAGGAAGGCCCAGCAATGATTTTTAATCGTGTGAAAGGACATCCGGATGCGAAAGTTTTAATTGGTTTATTGGCGAATCGAAAAAGAGTGGCGAAACTTTTGGACTGTTCAGCAAATGACTTAGGTAAGAAATTATATGAAAGTGTAGACAACCCAATTCCACCTATTGATACGAAGGATAAAGCGCCTTGTCAAGAAATTATTCATCGTGTAGAAGATCCAAATTTTAATTTATATAATCTTGTTCCAGCACCAACCAATACACCAGATGATGCAGGACCTTATATTACTTTAGGTATGTGTTATGCAACACATCCAGATACAGGTGCTCATGATGTAACAATCCACCGATTATGTATTCAATCGAAAGATGAATTGTCTATATTCTTTACACCTGGAGCAAGACATATTGGGGCGATGGCAGAAAGAGCAGAACAATTAAATCAAAAATTACCTATATCGATTAGCATCGGTGTAGATCCAGCTATAGAAATTGGCTCTTGTTTTGAAGCACCTACGACTCCATTAGGATATGATGAGTTATCGGTTGCAGGAGCATTACGTAATAAACCAGTTGAATTATGTTCTTGTATTTCAATAAATGAAAAAGCGATTGCGAATGCAGAATATGTTATTGAAGGTGAAGTAATTCCTCATGTACGTGTTCAAGAAGATCAAAACAGTCATACGGGTTATGCAATGCCTGAATTTCCAGGGTATACCGGCCCTGCGAGCAATGAATGTTGGTTGATTAAAGTAAAGGCCGTTACACATAGAAAAAAACCAATTATGCAAACTTGTATTGGGCCTAGTGAAGAACATGTTTCTATGGCGGGCATTCCAACAGAAGCGAGTATTTATGGAATGATTGAAAAAGCAATGCCAGGTCGTTTACAGAATGTTTATTGTCCTTCTTGTGGCGGTGGGAAATATATGGCCGTTCTTCAATTTAAAAAATTGTTGCCAAGTGATGAAGGAAGACAAAGACAAGCTGCTTTATTGGCATTTTCAGCTTTTAGTGAATTAAAAATCGTATATATAGTTGATGAAGATGTTGATTGTTTTGATATGAGTGATGTTTTATGGGCAATGAATACAAGATTTCAAGGGGATGTGGATATTATTAATATTCCTGGCGTACGATGTCATCCGTTAGATCCTTCAAATGATCCAAGCTGTTCATCAAGTATTCGAAATCATGGAATCGCATGTAAGACAATCTTTGATTGTACGGTTCCATATAATCAAAAAGAACGTTTCCATCGAGCAAGATTTAAAGAAGTAGATGTGAAAAAGTGGGTGAAAGAATGAATTTTAACTACGATATAGAAGAATGTATAGTCAATCAAAGAAAAATTCGTTTTCGAGCCTATCGAAACTTAATCTATGTTCAAAATCCAATTTTGAATTGTCACCGATTGAATCTTTATGTTCCTTTACAGGTTCAGGAAGTTGATTTAAAAAACACAGCTATTTTTATTCCAAATAGTGTGGGAGGCTATTTATCTGGAAAAATCATGGAACCTGGTTTAGATAAACATGGTCATCTGAATTCGATTTTTCTTGCTTTAGAACATGGATATATTGTGGTATCTCCATTTATTCGTGGTAGAGAACAAAGAGATTTAAACAATCGATTTATTGGAAAAGCACCTGCTTGTATTGTTGATTATAAAGCTGTTATACGTTTTTTACGGTATTATGATGCAGAATTACCAGGAAGCAAACATAAAATTATTGTGAATGGAACAAGTGCTGGAGGTGCTTTAAGTGCTTTACTTGGATGTAGTGCCAATCATCCTGATTATGATTCTTATTTAGAAAAGATTGGAGCTTATCCGACAAGTGATGCGGTGTTTGCGAGTTCTTGTTACTGTCCAATCACAAATTTGGAACATCAAGATATGGCTTATGAATGGCAATTTAATGGAATCTATGATTATTTTCGAAAGAATATGAAAATGGATGAAGCAGGACGTCCTACTTTAAGCAATGAAGATGGAAAAATGAATGCCGACCAAATTCAATTTTCAAAGGATGTTGCGAAAGAATTTATTGCTTATCTGAATCGTTTACATCTACAAGATTTGTATGTAGAGAAAAATGGGAAGGGTTCCTTTAAGGAATATTTAAAAAAATTATTGATTCAATCTGCACAAAAGGAATTGAATTGTCCTGCTAAACGAACACGTCAAATTGATTCTTCAAAAGTGACAGATAAAGAATGGATACAAATAGAAAATGGGAAAGTGATTGATCTTGATTTTGATGCATATATTCAGGAAATCACACGAATGAAAACAGCATTGGCTTTTGATAGTGTGGATGGAAGTTCTGGTGAAAATGATTTATTTGGAAACGAAGATGGAATTCCTAAACACTTTACATCCTATAGTCAACAAAAAAGTTCAAAGGAAGAGCTTGAAATGGCAGATGAAGAAATCATTCGAATGATGAATCCGATGAATTACATATCGGATGAACAGGCAACAAAAGCACAATATTTTCGAATTCGTCATGGTACTTGTGATCGAGATGGAGGATTGGCTATTCCAACAATTTTAGCTTTAAAGTTAAAGAAAGCAAAGATTCAAGTAGATTACAAATTACCTTGGAATATACCACATGCTGGAGATTATGATTTAGAAGAATTATTTTTGTGGATTGATGAAATTTGTAGGTAGCTTATGAAAAAAAGAATAGTGGTAGGCGCTTCTGGAGCGAGTGGAATCCCTTTACTTTGCACAACGTTAAAATTAATTAGAGATTCAAATTTGTATGAATCGTATTTGATTTTAACAGAGAGTGCAAAAATAACAATAGAAATGGAAAGTGATTTGTCCCTTGAAGAGATTAACGCTTTAGCAGATCATACTTTAGATATAAAAAATATAGCCGCCTTACCTGCAAGTGGAACATTTAAATGTGAGGGAATGATAATTGTTCCATGCAGCATGAAAACCTTAGCTGGTATTTTTAGTGGATATACGGATAATTTGTTGTTAAGAGCGGCAGATGTCACAATTAAAGAACAAAGAAAGCTTGTATTGGCAACTCGTGAAAGTCCATTAAGTACCATTCATTTGCGGAATCTCTATGAATTATCAAAAGTTCCAGGTATACAAATCATCCCACCAATGTTGACATATTATCATAAGCCTAAAACGGTAGAAGATCTGACATATCATATGGCTGCAAAATTGGTGGAACCATTTGGCATAGAAGCAAGGGGATATAGAAGATGGAATGGGTAATTCAAGAATCAACTCGATTAGCTAAGGTCAAAATCAAACTATATGGTACATATATTGGAAAGGATTTTTTCTTGGTTCTTTCTGGAGGTGAGCAAGAACATATCGGGTGTATTGTTCAATCTTATCCCCGTCCTTCTTTAAAGGATGTACAGAAAATGAGTGCTACATCATCCATATTAAATGTTATAGGTCATAAAGATGAGTTTATTTGTCGATATGTATCGGAAACTTTTTGTGTGGCATTAAAGACAATGATTGTTTGTACAGGTGGTGTACATATCGAAAAGGCAACAGAATATGAAATACAAGAAATTGTTGATGGAATAAAGAAATGGATTCCAAAAGTGATAGAACAGATGAAAAGAGCATGAAACGATTATGAAGATAAAGAAGGTTATAAATAATAATCTTGTAAAAAGCCAAAACAAAAAGAATGAGAATTTGTTGGTGATGGGCTGCGGATTGGGGTTTAAAAAACATCCAGGGGATATCATTGATGAAGAAAAAATTGAACATGTTTATGTGGAAATGAATCAAAAACAAGAGAATCAATTGGAAGCGCTTCTGGCAAAAATTCCTTTGGAAGATATTCAAATTGCTAATGATATTGTTGGTTTTGCCCAAGTATCTTTGGCAAAAAAACTGGATGAAAATATTTATATTACTTTAACAGACCATATTGCGTGTGCTTTAGAAAGAGCGAAACAAGGTATTTTTGTTAAGAATGCATTGCTTTGGGAGATTAAACGCTTTTACAATCATGAATTCTTAGTGGCTAGCCATGGTTTAGAGATGATTGAAGAAAAGCTCGGAGTAACATTACCTGAAGATGAGGCGGGATTTATCACACTCCATTTAGTTGGTGCGAGTATGAGCAATATGAATGCGGGTTTGACTACTGAAATGACGAAAATCATTCAGGAAATTCTTGATATTGTAAAGTATCATTTTAAAGTGGATTTAGATCAGTATTCGCTCCATTATGAAAGGTTTTTAACACATTTAAAATTTTTTGTACAAAGAGTATTTACGGATTCAGAACTTAAGGAAGAAAATAAAGCGCTATTAATGACGATTAAAAATCAATATCAATATGAATATAAGTGTGCATTAAAAGTAGCTAAATTTATAAAGAATATGTGTAATAAGGATTTAACGATGGATGAATTAGTTTACCTGACTATTCATTTACGTCGAATAACGAACAATTAAGGGATTGTTATTCTGAAAAAATTCGGAAGCTATACCCAGATGAAAAGTATGTATGATTTTTTATATGTCTTACATAAGATCCATCTGGGTATTTTTATATCCAAATAAAAGGAGGTTAAGATTATGGATTATAAGAAAATGGCGAAAGAGATTTATGAGGCCGCAGGAAAGGAGGAGAATATTTCAAATGTATTTAATTGTGCAACAAGACTTCGATTAGAAATTAAAGATTTAAATAAAGTAAATTTAAAGGCAATCGAAAAAGTTAAAGGGGTTGCTGGAACAAATGTTGCAGGAAATCAACTTCAAGTTATTATTGGAACAGATGTAGGTAATGTTTCAAAAGAAATGCAAGCGTTAGGAAGTTTTAAGGGAGAAAATAAATCAGTTAAAAAAGAAAAAATGGGTATTATTGGTGTGATTGCAAGTATCTTTACACCATTGATTACAGGAATTATTGCAGGAGGAATGATAAAAGCGGTTCTTGCTTTATTAGTTGCTTTCTCTTTAATTAGCACGAATAGTCAAACGTATGTGATTCTTAGTTTAATTGGAGATGCGCCGTTCTACTTTTTGCCTTTCTTAGTTGCTTATACGGCATCTAAAAAGTTTGGAGCAAATACAGTTCTTTCTATGGCTTTATCTGGTGTATTGCTGTATCCAACATTATCAACACTAGGTGGAAAATCTGGAGTTGCTCATTTTTTAGGGATTCCCGTTGTTATTGCAACATATTCGAGTTCTGTGATTCCAATGATTTTAACAGTATGGATTCAGTCTTATGTTGAAAAAGTTTTTGAACATATATGGAAACCGGTTCGATCTATTTTAAAACCAACGCTTACTTTGTTGGTAATGGCACCTATTATGTTGATTGCAATTGGGCCTTTAGGAACTTGGTGTGGAGGATTATTATCGGCAGCTCTAAATGCCATTGATCAAACCGTGCCTTGGGCACCAGCAGTAATCATGGGCGCTTTTTCACCATTGATTGTTATGACTGGAATGCATTATTCATTGATGCCATTGGCCATTCAACAAGCAACAACACTTGGTTACATTTCTATTGATCTTCCAGGTATGCTTGCAGCCAATATTGCACAAGGTGGTGCTGCTTTAGCTGTTGCGTTTAAATCTAAGTCAAAAGATATGAAGGAATTGGCATCTTCTAGTGGGTTGACAGCAGTATTAGGAATTACAGAGCCAGCAATGTATGGTGTGAATTTAAAATTAAAAAGACCATTCTATGCAGTTATGATTGGTGGAGCAGCTGGAGGTTTATTTGCTGGTCTATCAGGACTTGTAGCGTATGCGCCTGGAACAACAGGTTTAGCAACTTTACCATTATTTTTAGGCGGAGAGGATCCTACAGGAAATTTAATTAAAGCTTTAATTACAGCAGCCATTGCTTTTGCTGTTTCTTTTGGGGCTACTTGCCTTTTAGGATTTGAAGATGAAATAACGGATGTAGAAACAAAAGAAGACTCCATTTACTCTCCATTAAAAGGAAACGCTATTTCGATTAAGGATGTAGAGGATAAAACGTTCGCAGATGAAATTATTGGAAAAGGAGCAGCCATAATTCCAAATGAAGGTCAATTGGTTTCACCTTTTGATGGCGTTGTTGAAATGGTTTTTGCAACAAAACATGCGATTGGATTAAAAAGTGAAAATGGTTGTGAATTGTTGATTCATATTGGATTAGATACAGTTCAATTAGAAGGTAAATATTTTGATGTACGAGTTAAGGAAGGACAGACAATTAAGAAGGGAATGCCGTTAATTTATTTTGATTTAGAAGCAATGAAAGAAGAAGGCTATGATCTTACGACACCGATTGTTGTCACAAATGTTGATCAATATGAGGAGATTCAAGCTCTTACACAAGGAAGTATCCAATACGAAGATCCTTTCTTAAAGATAAAATAAGTAAATTGGAAGAATCACTAAGATTCTTCTTTTTTGCATTTTAAGTATAATGCTATACATAAATAAATTATTAAAACATAATAATCAATTATCAATAAACGATAATATTTTGTATTGACTTCCGCCTATGCATATGTTATAAAAAGAATATCAAAGAACTTAAAAAAAATTCCTGTACAGGATAGAAAGTGAGGAAAATCTTATGATTGAAGATGTACAAGGCTATTTAGAAGAAGTGAAAGCAAAACATAGAAAGTTAAGAAGATTAACGAAAGAAAAGCACTTAAAATATTTAGAAGAAAAAAATGCATACTCCATTGCTTGTGAAGAGTACATGCAAGCTGAAAATAATTATAAGATTGCATGCATCCATTTAAAAGAGGTTGAAGACATTTACGAAAAAGCCGATCAAATGCTTCAAATTAAAAAAGGAGAATTGTCAGATTTAGAAATGAAGGGACGATCTTCAAGGGAAAATATTGCTCAAGTCGTTTCAGAAATTCGAATTTTACACCATGAAATTGATGAATTGGAATATGAAGCTTTCTTGAAACAAAATCTAATTGGATTTAAAAGAGCAGAATTAAATATGGCAGAAGCGATGATGAAAGAAAAATTAGAGCAGTTAAATCAATTAGAAAATGGTTTGAAACATCGAATCAAAGAAGACTTTCATGAATCCGTAAAACATTTGACAAATGCGAAAGTCCAAAATCAAAAATTAATGCATATCCCAATGTTAAGCAATGCATAGGACTCAATGCATTCATATTGAAAATATACCCATTTAGCCCAATTTTGGGCTTTTTTTGTA
>CAVBLW010000027.1:0-20887 GCA_963596085.1 Bacteroidaceae bacterium
TCTAAAAATCGCTAAAAAAAAGCGACGATTGTCGCAATTAATGGGTACAACTACAGGCATGTGCTTCTGTATTATAGTTTAATGTTCCTTCTAAATATTCTTTTACAGCTTGATCAACGTCTCCTGAAACATTGGCACAAACTTGTATATTGGCTCCTTGTAGTAGATTTAACATACGCATTCCTAAAGAACCACAGATAACAACATCAACTTTTTCATTGATTAGTTGAGAAGCTAGTGCTGCATGTCCTTGTGGATTGGCTTCTAACAAAGTACTGGATTGGATTTGTTTATCTTCTACTTCAAATATTTTAAACATTTTTGTTTGTCCGAAATGTTGAAAAACATTTCCATTTTCATAATTTACGGCGATTTTCATTTTCTTTCTCCTTATATTCTCTACAGATTGTTGGAAATGGGCATTGATTACATTTTGGATTTCGGGCAGTACATAGATAGCGCCCAAAAAAGATAAAATCATGATGGGCTTGATTCCAACGATTTCGATCAATTTTTCGTTTTAATTTCGCTTCTACTTTTTCAACTGAATCCTGTGGCTTAGCTAATTTTAAACGCTTTGATACCCGTTGTACATGTGTATCAACCGCAAAGCTTGGAATTTGAAAAGCGACTGAACGTACCACATTGGCTGTTTTTCTTCCAACCCCAGGTAAGGATTCAAGTTCTTTATGACTGGATGGAACAATACCATCAAAGCGATTTTCTAAGTCTTTTGCACAAAGTACAATGGATTTGGCTTTATTGCGATATAAACCAATTCTTTGAATATAGGGTTCAATTTCTTTAACGCTTGCTTGTGCCATTTCTTTTGAACTTGGATATGTTTGAAACAAGGCTGGAGTCACTTTATTGACTTGGGCATCGGTTGTTTGGGCAGAAAGAATGGTTGCAATCAATAATTGAAAGGCTGTCTCATGTTCCAATTCACAATGTGCATTGGGAAAGATTTTTTCCATTTCATCTACAATTTCATTCGCATTCACGTTTTCCATTCTCCACATCTTCAACGGATAAACCTTTTTGCATCCAACTTTGAAGAATTCTTTCGATATAATCAAGACTTAATTTGTCATAAACAACTGCTTCATTTAAGGCACAGACGACTCTTCTTTCATCATAAACGGAAGCCATATTTAAGATTCTTTGCATCTCACTGCTTGAAAGACCTCTCCCAAAGGATTCTTCAAATTTCTCAATCAAAGAACGATCTAGGCTTTCTCCTTGACTTGAATCGGAAAAGACCCCTTCAATATTGAAATAGATTTGTCCTTTTTCAAATTCAATGGAAAGATAGCCTTTATCGGAAAGTGATGTAAATAAATCTTCAATTTCATCCACATCCAATTTCAACTTTTTCGAAAATTCTTCATGCGAAATGGCTTTCTTACATTGATTGTAATAATCAATTAATAATAAAAGAAGCGTTTCATTGGCATTGGTATGTAAAGTATCCAAATGTTCTAAAATCCATATGCGTCGATTAATATAAGGTGCATTCCAATTTATCTTATTCATTTCCATTTATACCTCCTTGATAGACTCTTTCAAAGGTATCATAATCAATTAAAATGATGGATACATCACTTTTAATGACATAACAAGGATTGTTATAACCATAACCTAATTCAATAGTTTTTGCTTTAATACCATAGTTTTTCTTGGCCGTTTTTTTGGCTTTTTTATAATCCAAAGTTTTAATTTTACGTGAAGTAATCTTTTTTCCATTGACATCAAACCAATACAATCTTGACTTTGTATAACCTTGATACGTTTTATAATCAAAGATGTGGGTTGTAATGCCATCAATTCCTTTCACATTCTTTTCAATGGTTTGAATGGTTTGTTGCTCCGTGGCTTCATGAACCCGGCTTGGACCGCTTACGAATAATGACCATAATCCCATCACTAACAAGATTAATATAATCCATAATAAAGCTGTAAAGCGACGATTCATTCGCATGCGTATCCCTCCCATCTTATAAACATTGAATTAATGCTTTGATTAAATTTGCACTTTGCACACTTGCCTTTGCGGCATATTCGCTAAATTCCATTTCATTTCCTTGATGACAGACAACATCACTTAAAGCACGGACAATGATATAAGGAACTTGAAAATCACAACAAACTTGTGCAACAGCGCCTGCTTCCATTTCGGAACAAATTGATTTTGGAAAGTTCTTTAGAAGCTTTTCATAATCTTCTTTACGTGACATAAATAAATCTTGACTCGCAATCGTTCCAACATGATAAGGAATTTTTAGTTCAGATGCAACTTCCTTACATTTTTCAAGCATATCTTGCTTTACTGGATAAAGTAGACCAATGCCTTCTTTTCCATCAATTGGACTGGTATCAAAATCCGCTTGTACAACTTGATCACTAATCACAATATCCAAAACATTTTCTTCTTGAAGAAGACCACCAGCTGTTCCAATATTGATGATGGCATCCATTGAATAGTTCATACATAAAATACTTGTGATCATGGCAGCATGACTTTTACCAACACCACTTTTTGCGATCACAATATCTTGATTTCCTAAAACGCCTTCTAGTATTTGGCATTGGGCAATCGTTTTTTCCGAATGAATTTGAGCAATATTTTTAATTGCATCAACTTCAATATCCATTGCAGCAATTATTCCAATCATATTATCCTTCTTTCTTTAATACATAAAAATATTTTTCGCCTTCTTGAATCCCTGCAAGTTCAAAATCTGTACAACAATCAATCATTTTAAAATAGGGCGCAAAGGCTTCTTCAAGCCATTGTGGTGTATAAACACGCTGTAAATGATGTTCTTGTTCTACTTTTCCATTGGCTAGATAAAAGGCAAAATCCTGATAAATCCAATCATCTTCACTACTTATTGACCATTGGTAATGAAGTCCATCAAAAAAGGTTCCTGTTTCATTCCATTCTTGGCTAAATTCACTTAAGCGATCCAGTGAATGCGTATCAAAAAAGAACAAACCATCCTGATTTAAATGTTGGCTTACTTCTTTAAAAAAGTTTAAAACATCTTCTTTGGACAAAAGATAATTAAAGCTATCACATAAACAAGCAATCGCATCATAAGATCCAAGATTGGATAGATTTCTCATATCTTGACAATAATAAGTAATTTTATCATCTTTCTTTCGTGCTTTTTCAATCATTGCTTCTGATAAATCCAAAGCACTCATTTGATAGGATAAACGATGTAATTCATGGGTGATTTCACCAGAACCACAAGCTAATTCTAACATGGTACAAGGTTTTTGAAATTTTTGAATCCAAGTAACCCAAGCTTGCGTTGCTTCATCATCTTTTACTAAATCATCGTAGTAGTTCGCTAAAGTATTATAATTCATAAGCAACCACCGGACAATCTGCATACAAGCGATCAATTTGATAAACATCACGCTCATCCTTAACGAATAAATGAACAACAATCGAACCTAAATCAACCAATAACCATTTTGAATCCGATTTCCCTTCGATGCGATAATCAAAAGAAAGATTTGCTTCTTTCATTCGATCTTTAATATTTTGTGCAATCGCGTTGCTTTGACGAATATTATTACTTGTGGCAACAATCATCGTATCCACAAAAGGCGTAATGGCTGTACAATCATATTCTCGAACATCCATTGCTTTTTTTTCACAAATGGCTTGAATTACTACATCCTTTAAACTCATATTTTTTCCTTTCGCAAATATTTCTCATTCTCTTCTTTGATCCATTGAAAACCAGCATAAATATCTTCTTTACAAGCTTGTATTTGAGCCGTTGAATCATAATCCCGCAATGGATCGGTTTTATCTGCACAAAAAACAATCATTGCATAGGGATTGGTACTACTTCCTAAAACATGGTGATAGATGGCATTCTTAATTTCTGGATCATTTAAATAAAAGATACGATCCACAATTTCACTCCCAACAAAACCATGCCAAACCGCTACGGCATAGCTTTTATTTTCGGGACATAGGATATCCATCCATTTTTCCATTTCATCCTTGCTCATGTTTTTGGCAATATCATGAAATAAACCAATCAAATAAGCCTTTTGTCCATCCAAACCATTCGCAATTGCCATTTGCTCACAAAGTGAAGCGACGGAACAACTATGGTTATAGCGATGCGTATTTACCCGCTCTTTAATAAAATCTTGAATATAGAGACGATGCTGATAAATATAAGAAAGCACTGGCTTTGGAAGATAATTCAATTTATTGCCTTTTCGGATATCGCTCGAACTAACGGGCATTAAAGACATATGAATGGTTTGAATTGGATAAGAACTTTGGCATTGTTCTCCATAGCGATCCACACATACAAATTGTGCCAATTGAACCAATTGATCCGCTTCTTTCCATCGATCAAATTGTTTCATTTGATCCGTTCCAATCAAAAACACGAAATTATCATTCGGATATTCTGCTTTTAATTCACGTAATGTATCAATTGTATAGCTCTTTCCTTTTTTTTGAACTTCCTTTAAACAAAGACGAAAACGTGAATCAAAAGAAAGAATACTTTCAATCATGGCAACCCGATCATCGCTTTTAGTCAATGTTCGCTCTTTTAAAGGTGTATCTTGGGTTGGCATAAACCAAACTTCTTCACAATTTAATTGATCTAAAGCGGTCTTTGCCATTTCAATATGTCCATAATGAATGGGATCAAAGGAACCACCTACAATCCCGATTCTCATGCACGAATCCCCAATTTATTTTCTTTTGATTTACGATAAAGTACAAAGGTACGTCCAATCACATGAATTACTTCACTGTGTGTATTGGCTGCACATTCAATGGCTGCTTGTCTTACTTCAATTGGACTTGTTTTTAAAAGTTTACATTTGACCAATTCATGGGCTTCTAAAGCCACATCTATGGATTCAATCGTATTATAGGAAAGACCATCCTTACCAATTTGAACAATGGCACGATAGTCATTGGATAATTTTCTTAATGTTTTTTTTGCTTGTTTTGAAAGCATTAGATCATCGCCTTTCTAAATGTTACATTGATTCCTTTATGAACCCGGACATAAATCTGTTTAATATTTCCACTGACACAAAACCAACCAAGGCCATGAATAACAACATCCATTTTATCGCCTTGTATTTGTGGTGCATGGAAAGTATGCATTGTTACTAAAGATGTATCGAGACAAGGCACGAGCATTTCATTTAAATGTTCATTCCATAAACGATCCGCATCGGCTAATTTCCCACGATGAATCGCAATCGAACGAGAGAAGTAACCAACAACACTGGCCTTTCCTTCCGGAATCACATCCAAACGAGCAAGTCCGCCAGCCGCAAAAGATTGGTCCTCATAAATTTGCGAAACAAAAGGTCGAATGGGCTTTGTTGGAATAACCGTCTTTAAATCCTTCGCTTGTAGTAGCGTTAATACACTGTGGTTATTTTCAATTCCTGGGGTATCATAAATCGTATAATTTTCCTGTTCTAAAGGAATTAAATCTAAGGTCGTTCCTGGATTACGTGAAATGGTCAAGCCGGTTTCTGGTAAGAATTGTTTCAATAAAGTACTCTTTCCAACATTAGCCATTCCCATAAAAATTACATCACGACCTTTTCGATACCGTTCGATTACACGTTGAATTTGATGAAGACTATGTTTTCCTTGTTCGGATAAACGTTTCTTCTTTTGCGCTGGATTTAAAAGTAAATCCCCACAAATAATAATATCCTTAACAACAATTTTTTCTTCCTTTAAACGATGATCGACAAAGGCATAGATTTTTTGATCGGTAACGGTTTTAGGTAAAACATCGCGCTTTGTCAAAATCAAGACAATATCTTTATTATTCAATTTTTGATTCAAGCGACTGATCATACTTGCTTCAAAACAAAAGAGATCAACAACCCAAAAAACAACACCATCAATTCCATTGATCTTTTCAAAAGTTTCACTGGATTCAATGCCTTGTTGCATCGAAATTGTCACCTTTCCATAATGACTGATCTTATAACAACGCTCACAATAAATCGCATCCAGACTTGGTACATATCCCAATGCTTCTGGATCTTCATTTTGTAGCGTAATGCCACATCCCTTACAATTTTTAGCCATTGGAGCCACCTCCTATCTTTGGTTTATTGTACTGAGGCCGATTAAAATATTCAATGAGTTTTTCGGCACAACGAATGCCATCGATTGCACTGGTCATAATTCCACCGGCATAACCACTGCCTTCTCCACTTGGATAAAGACCAGAAATCGAACTTTCACAATTGGCATTTCGGTCAATGCGTATACTTGAACTACTTCGTGATTCAATTGCACTTAAAACAGCCCCTTGTGATACAAAGCCAGGCACTTTCTTTTCAAATGCACACAAAGCTTCTTTTAAGGCTTGATTTAAGGCTGGTGGAAATAATTGATTCAAATCCACAAATTGATGACCAAGGCAGTAAGTTGGCTTAACTTGTTCAAAATGATTGGAAACCTTTCCGTCTAAATAATCTTTAGCCAATTGCACACAAGCTGAATAGCCACCTGCTAGATGATAGGCCTTCTTCTCTAATTCTTCTTGAAAAGTTAAACCATCAAATAAATTCGAGCCATAATCCGATTCATCCACTTGAATTAAAAGAGCACTATTCGCATTTTCACCCGAACGAGATGCATAACTCATTCCATTAATCACAAGTTTTTCTTTTTCACTACTTGCTGGAATGACATAGCCACCTGGACACATACAGAAAGTATAGACGCCCTTTCCATTTTGAGCCGTATGACAAAGCTGATAACGTGCTGGAATCAAACGATCATCCATGCATGCTTCTTTTAACATGGCTTCATTAATATAATTTTGTAAATGCTCAATACGAACACCGACCGCAAAGCGTTTATTACTCAGCTTAACATCATGACGATGCAACATCATCAAAGTATCTTTTGCACTATGTCCACAGGCAAGAATCAAAGCTTGGCAATCTATCCATTGTCCTTGGATACAAATTTTAGATAACTGTCCTTCTTTGACTTCAATATCCTCTAATTTTGTATCAAAGTAAAAGCTGCCTCCTAATTTTTCAATTTCGAGTCGACATTCTTGTACAATTTCAATAAAAGCATCTGTTCCAATATGTGGATGTTGATCAATCAGAATTTCATCTTTTGCGCCAAAACGAAGCAATTCTTCTAAGACTTTACGACAACGAGAATCTTTTGAACGCGTTGTCAATTTCCCATCACTAAAGGCACCTGCGCCTCCTTGTCCAAATTGCACATTGCATTCTTCGTTTAATTCACCGGTTTTCCAAAAATGATCAACAATTTCTTTTCTTTTATAAATGCTTGATCCTCTTTCTAAAACAATTGGTGCATAACCCGCTTGTGCAAGAATCAAGGATGCGAACATACCTGCTGGTCCAAAACCAACCACAACCGGACGATTCTTTAAAGAATGAATTCCCGGTTGAACCGGATGATAACTTTCATCCGGTGTTGGATGCACATCTTTTTTCTTTAAAAGCTTTTTTTCATTGCGAACTTGACAATCAATCGTAAACGAAAATAAGACCTTTTGATGGCGCGCATCCACACTTTTACGGTGGATAGACCATGCCAAAAGATCTTTTTTTGAAAGATGTAATTTTTTAATTAAATGTGCTTCAATTTCATTTTTATCTTCACTAGCACATTTCACTTGAAATACACGTATCATAATAAATGTTCTAAAATCGGAAATTTCTTCCGGTATGTCATTACAAAAGAAGCAAAGGCTTGCGAACAAGCTAAAGTTAAGAAATAAACCACAATATGAGCATGTGGCCATACACTCAAGAAAATCTTTGCGAATAAAATATGCGAAGTATAAATCAATAACGATTCATTTCGGAAAATTCGATAACGCTCTTTATATTCGATTTCTGAGGTTAATAAGGTATTCGTCATAAAGTAAACAGCCGGAATCAACATGAGATACATGCTGCTTAAATCACGAAGAATGCCCAATCGTTGATAAAGAGAAACTTCTAAAAACAAAGCAACAAAGCTAACAAGCCATGCAATTAAACAAGTCCGATGTTTTAAACGACGGGTTTTTGAAAGCAATAACCCAATCGCAACAAACATTGGTCCAAAGAATATACCATTTCTAGAAGTAACTAATATCTTCGTAAAAAAGCTAAATAGGAAAGAAACATAAGGAATGGATTCCCATACAGCTTGATAAACATTCAATAAATAACCAATAAAATACAATACAAATGTTGTAATCAAGACTTGCTTCATTCCTTTGGATTGATACAATTTTGAAACAATCCAAGTTGCCAACATCAAAGCGGGTAAGAACCACAAATGATAATAGCTTCCATTTAATAAAAAATCACGTAAATAAGCAATCATATGATAAAAGCGAAAACCTGACTTCACGTAATCAAAAATCGTATACGGCAGGTAAATCACTGTCCAAATTAAATAAATTTTTAATAGTCGCTTTTCATAATGTGCTAAAGCTTCTTGGTTTTCTTCTGGTTTTTCACAATCCCATTTTCGAAAAAAGAAAAAACCCGAACAAACAAAGAAGAATGGCACAGCTAAACGACAAACCGTTTGAATCCAATACGTATTCAATTGAATAGAAAGTTCATAAAATGGAAAAGTATGAATACAGACCACCAATAAAGCGGAAACATACTTTGCGATATCAATCGCTCCATATTTCTTTCTTGCCATTAATTTTTTATCCCCTTTTCTTTAAACGAGGGACTCTTGTAGCTAATGCACATAATGTTTCATTATTAATCGTATGCGCTTTTCTTGTGATTTCATCAACCGTTACACAAGCATCTCCTTGCATACCAATTAAACAAACAACATCCCCCTCTTGTACATTTTCAATTTCTGTTACATCAACCATACATTGATCCATACAAATATTACCAATAATTGGACATGCCTTACCATGAATCAAAACCTTTAAATCTTGATTTGATGCCAAACGAGGTAAACCATCGGCATAACCAATCGAAATGGTTGCAACCTTTGTTGGTTTTTCAACTCGATAATGACGACCATAGCTAACCGTCATCCCTTTTTGTAAAGTCTTTACAACACTAACATTCGCATATAACGATAAAATGGCTTGGAATTTCGGTTTTGAAAGAATCGGTACTTGATCATCACTAGTCACACCCATATACAATAAGCCTGGTCGACAATAATCAAAACCTAAATCCCCATAATTTAAAATACCGTAACTATTTTGAATATGCGTTAAACCTGGATCGATTCCAAGCTCTTTTAAGCGACTAAGTACTTCTCTAAACAAACGAATTTGTTCGCACGTAAAGGCTTTAGAATCGGAACTTAAATCGTCACTAACAGGAAAATGTGAAAAAATACCTTCTACCGATAGATTTGACATTTGATATTCTGCTTGAATTTGATCAAAGTTCTTTTCTTCTTTTTGATATAAAACTCCCGTTCGATTCATGCCTGTATCCACTTTACAATGACATGAAAGCACAATTCCATTTGCTTTGGCATAGGCATTTAACTTTAATGCATAATCATAGCTACAAAGTGATTGAATGATCTTTTTTTCATGTAAATAATGGAAATGTTCTTCCGGTGTATAACCTAAGATTAAAATCTTTTCTTCAATTCCATTCTCACGAAGATGTAAGGCTTCATCAATACTTGAAACCCCAAAAAAATCAACACCCCATGCTCTTAAGGCTTGTGCACATTGGATATCACCCAATCCATAGGCATTGGCTTTGACAATCCCCATAATTTTTGTAGAACCAACTAATTTTTTTATTTCATCACAATTGTGTGCAATGGCATCATAATCGATTTCAGCCCAGGCCCGACTATATGCTTCTAACATACGCCAACCGCCCTTTGCATAGCTAAATCAATCAATTGATCAATTAAATCACCAAAGGCAATACCAGCTTCCTTCATCATACTTGGATAACGACTCGTTTCGGTAAAACCAGGAATCGTATTTACTTCATTCAAAACTAAACTCTTATCTTTTTGAACAAACATATCAACACGAGCCATTCCAGTACAATTCAAGGCACGATAGCTTTTCTTCGCCAATTGACGTGCACGATCAAAGGTGTCCTCATCAATACGTGCTGGGCAATAAATTGAAGATCCAACTAAATCATATTTTCCTTCAAAGTCAAAAAGACCACGCGTCACTTCAATTTCATCACAACTGCCTGCAAAAAGTTCTTGATTTCCCATGACAGCACAACCAATTTCAAAACCATCAATGGCTTTTTCAACCAATAATTTACCACGTCCATCATAATGCCAAGCATCTACGATCGCACTTTCAAATTCTTCTTTATTTTCAACCTTATGAACACCATAGCTACTACCGGCATTGCATGGTTTTACAATCCAAGGTAATGGGATTTCTTTTTCGATTTCCTCAAAGCTTGGATTATCCGCATACTCTTTTAAACAAATATAATCGGCACATGGAATTTTTTCTTCATCACATAAGATATGCATGATTTCTTTATCCATACAAATTGAACTTGACATGACATCACAACCAACATAATGAATATTCATCAATTCCAATAAACCCTGAATACATCCATCTTCCCCATTTTTTCCATGAAGAATCGGAAAAACACAATCCAATGAAATAATTTCAGATCCATTCAAAGGTAAGATTCCCTTATGAACCCAAGCACACGGAATGCCTTTTTCTTTCCATTGATCATGTTCAATAGCATCAATGCTTCCATCATAAAGATAAAAATGTCCTTCTTGATCAATACCAATCATTGTCAATTCGTATTTTTCTTTATGAATTTGTCGCAAAAAAGATGCGGCTGAATGTAAAGAAACAGAATATTCACTGCTTTGTCCACCAAAAATAACCCCTAATTTTAATTTATCCATCATTCTATTCTCCTTGTAAATCAGCTACAACAGAATCCATTTCCATCGCCCGACTTCCTTTTATCACAATTGCACAATCTTTCTTTAAATAAGGCTTAAGTGCATCCACTAAGGCATCCTTGTTCTCAAACCAAAGGCCTTTATCTAGAGCTCCTTTGGCCGTATAGCTTGAAAGTGGCCCTACACAATAGACTAAATCAACGCCTTTTTTATAAGCATACATACCTACACTTTGATGCAAGTCCTTTTCTTCTGGCCCTAAATCCAACATGTCACTCAAAACCGCAATATGAATTTGAGCCGGTATGCTCATTAAAGTATCAATTGCTACACAAGCACTTTCCGGATTGGACTTATATGTATCATCAATAACAATCGCATCTTGAATTCTAAGACGCTGTGTACGCATTTTCGTCATTTGAATATGGGCTAATCCATTCAAAATCTCAGCTTCAGATAAACCCCAAGTTTTAGCTGCATAGATTACTGGCAAGGCATTTGAAGCTTGAAAATCACCTAAGACATTTAAACAAACTGGCTGATCTAAGATCGAACATTGAAATTGAATACCATCTTTGCTATGTCGAATTTCATCTTCAACACAAAGATCACTATCTTTTCCAAAAGCCTGTATTTGAATCGAAGGATCATACTCGATTTCTTTTAAGACTTCATCAATTTCTTTGGAATCTTTATTATAAAGGAATAGACCACCTTTTTTCGTATGTTCTAAAATTTCACATTTTGCACGCGCAATACCTTTTTTACTTCCTAAAGCTTCCATATGCGCACTTCCAATCGAAGTAATGATTGAAAGATTTGGTTGTGCAATCGAACATAAGAAAGCAATTTCACCAAAGCCTTCCATGCCCATTTCTAAAATAGCCACTTGGCAATCCTCATCTAAATCTAAAACAGTTAAAGGCAATCCAATTTCATTGTTGTGATTTCCTTCCGTTTTTTGTGCTTTTACATAAGGTGAAAAAACACTATAAAGCATATCTTTACAAGATGTTTTTCCATTAGAACCAGTAACGCCAATCACAAAACAATCTAAATCTTGCATATAAGCACGCGCTAAATCCTGTAAAGCCTTTTGGCTATCGTCCACTAAAATCAAGGGAAAATCTGGATAAGGTAAATGATCCTTTTGCCAAAGACTGGCTGCAGCACCATTTTCCTTTGCACTTTCAATAAATGAATGCCCATCTTGACGAGCGCCAAGAAGCGGTATATATAAATTTCCATTGGAAACTTTTCTTGAATCAATCGCAACGCCCTGAATCATTAAATCAGAATCAGAACACCCATGAAGAGGTGCCTGTAAATACTTAGCAATTGTTTGAATGGTTTTTCTTATCATACAAACTCCTCCATTGCGGTTTTAATTATAGCATATTTCCCATGTGTTCATTTGAAATTAATTAAAGAATTATTCTGTCCCTTTTTTCAGAAAAATATCCCTATTTTTTTAAAAAAATCACTTGAAAACGCTCTATAAATCCCATTTTTTCTTGTTTTTTACACCATTCACACGTTTTCACATAATTATCACACATTTCATAATATTGACCATGATATACTTCATGTAAGCAAGGAATAGAAGACCTTGCCTGTATGAATTTCAAACGAAATGATATTCATACGATTTTCTATCCCCTTAATTTGGAAAGCCAGGCACCCCCTTAGCCTGGCTTTTCCTTTTTCTAGGTGTATAATACAGACAAATAGGAGGACTTATTATGTGTATTTTTTGTGATATTGTCGAAGGAAAGATTCCAAATTACACCTTGTACGAAGATGCATCCGTCTTATGTTTTTTTGATGTAAATCCGACATCTTATGGTCATTGCTTAGTCGTACCAAAAGAACATTGTGATTCTTTCTTAGATTGTCCAGAACAAGTTCGCAACCATGTCTTTGAAGTAGCCCAAAAAATCGCAAACATTTTGGAAGAAAAACTACATTGTGATGGAATCAATCTTTTATCAAACATTCATGAAGCTGCTGGTCAAAGTGTACATCACTTTCATGTACATCTGATTCCACGCTATACCAACAAGGATGCATTAACCTTAGAATTCGGTTCAATTGAAACGGTCGATTTCGAAAAGCTATTAAATGAAATAAAGTAGGACCACTCGTCCTACTTTATTTCAATGTCTTCAATATTGTATGAATTCGAAAAAACTCGACTCACATAATCCTTAAAAGTCTGTCCTTGAATTTCTTCATTGCTCATTGTTGCCTTTAAACCATAAATATCTTTTTGTTCAACCGTCTTCGAATCATTTATTTCTGGAACAAAAACCATATAATATAAGGTTGTATTTTCCTTATCATTCTTATAATCCAATTGAACAATCTGAAGTACACGATCACTATTTCCTGACTCAAGCGATTTCATAAAAGCTTGATAGACAACTGTTTGTTTCTCTAATCGAGGAGAAGAAGCATTTTCATCCAATTCCACTTGGTAAATCGATTTCGCATGATCCTTTATATAATCTTGCGCACTTTCTAAAATTTCTTTTAAATAGCTTTTATCAATTTTGTCTAAGGATGCATATTGATTTGGAAGGTTTTCCACTGTAATCTTTTGTTTCGTATGTGTAACTTTAAAATTATATTGTTTCGCTATATCTTTATCGTAACTCGCAACAATTTCAACTTCATCTCCATTGGATAAATCACTACTTTTACTTGCTTGATATTTCACCGTTTCCATAAATGCCGCCGTTCTTTGATCAATCGAAGCACTTGAATTATGAACTTTTAAAGTCGCATTTCCATTTTCCCCATTGTATTCCACTTCTAGATTTTTCATGACATCAATATCCATTTTGCGCATAAAGCCGAGATAGGCAATCCCTACCAATAAAACAATCATTAATGAAATGGAAATAAAATATTTAATTTTATTTTTTAATCGTTCACTCATGAAACCTCCTAATCAAAGTATCTTGCGTTCGCAATAGAATCTTTGACAAATTGTATCATAGCTTCGTCCTTTTGCGCTTCTAATATTTCTTTGGCATCACGAATACAGATTTCCATCATGGCACGATCTTTTTTTAAATCACCTAAAATAAAGTTCGGCAAGCCACTTTGACGTACGCCAAGAAAATCGCCCGGTCCTCGTGTTTGTAGATCATAATCACTAATCAAAAAGCCATCCGTTAACTCTTCCATCTTTTTTAAGCGCGTGCGAGCTTGTTCATCTTTGGAATCAGATAGTAAGTAACATATGCCTTGTTGACTTCCGCGAGCCGTGCGTCCGCGCAATTGATGAAGCGTACTCAAGCCAAAACGATGGGCATCATAAATCACCATAAACGTTGCATTACTCACATCAATTCCAACCTCGATCACCGTTGTACTCACTAAAATATCAATTTGATGATGTAAAAAAGCTTGCATGGTTTGATCTTTTTCTTCACTCGATAATTGCCCATGTAAAAGACCAATCGATACATCCTTTAAATAGCTCTTCATCCCTTCATAAATTGATTGAACCGAACGAAGTGAAGATTCTGGACTTTCTTCAATGGCACTACAAACAACATAACATTGCCTTCCTTGATGGATCGCCTCAAGTAAATCAGGTAGAATCGGCTGCATACTCGAACTTTGAATATATTTTGTGATCACGGGTTTTCTTCCTTCTGGCATCGTTTTTATATTCGAAATATCCATATCTCCATAAATAAAATGCGCATAGGTTCTCGGAATCGGCGTTGCCGACATCATTAAAAAATCGACATTTTCACCTTTTTCCAACAACGCCCGTCTTTGTCTGACTCCAAAGCGTTGTTGTTCATCTGCAATCACTAAACCCAATCGATCAAAATGAACACCTTCTTGAAATAAGGCATGGGTTCCGACAAAAACTTGCATTTCACCCGATTTCATGCCATTTAATATTTTTTCTTTATCTTTTGAAGGAAGAGAAGAAACATATAAATGAACATCCATTTCCATTTCCTTCATCTTTTGATAATGTTGACGAGCTAAGATTTCTGTCGGTGCTAAAAAAGCTACTTGATATCCCGATAAGAAACAAGCCAAACAACTAGCTAATGCCACAATTGTTTTGCCACAACCAACATCTCCTTGAACAAGACGAAACATTGTTTTTGAAGAATGCATATCCTCTAAAATTTCATCGATCGCTTGTTTTTGATCAATTGTTAAAGGATAAGGTAAAGATTCAATCCATTGATTTACGCGGCTTTGATCAAAGATTTTAGGCTCTTTTAATGTGGTCATTTCTTCCTTTGTGATACTTTGCATAACACATTGAAAAGATAAAAATTCTTCATATTTTAATGTCCGTAAGGCAGCATGAATCGATGCTTTATTCTTAGGAAAATGAATTTCTTTCAAAGCAAGATCATGTGCAAGCAATTGATAGGCTTGACGATATCTTTTAGGCACTCGATCCTCTTTAGCTTGCTCTGTATCCAAGGCTTTTTTTAAAAGTTCTTGAAATTCTTTTTGACGAAAGCCTTGTGGTAAAGAATAAACTGGATGAATCCCCACCTGTTCAGAAAGAGCTTGAAAATTATAATTATTAGCAGTGACCTTATTTTGACCTTTGTAGATTCCAAAAAGGGTAATATTCTTTCCAAAAGAAAATTGAGATGTCCAAGGTCGATTAAATAAAGTGACTTCAATTTCTTCATTCCAAGTTAAAACCTTAAATTTTGTCATTGATCTTTTTTGAGAAAAATAAACCACATGCGCACGACTACAAATGAGTCCTTCAAAACAAACATTTTGATTCTTTTGCCATTGTTCAAAAGGAAGAACTTCAATCTCATCATAACGCATCGGATAGGTTTTCAATAAATCATAGATGGAATGAATACCCATCTTTTCCAAAAAAGCTTGACGCCTTTTCGTAATTTTAAGATTCGCAAATGCCATTTTTTATTCCTCTTTTTTGAATCATCAATAAATAAGCCTTCATCAATAATGCATATACAAAACCTAACACAATAAAGATCAAAGAAGATACCAGCATCTTTCCAAAACTTTGTTGAAAAATCAAAGCAATAGTCATCGACATAAAGCCCCCAAACCAAGGATTGGCCGCATATGCAAGTGAAGTACAGGCTCCATAGAAATTTCCCCATACAAAAACACTTTTAAATAAAGTATCACCACAAACAATAAGCCCCATCAATAAAATGCCACAAAGAATTTGCACCCAATCAATCTTTTTACGTTTCCAATTTTGATAAGCTAAGCGATGATAAAAAGCATAGGAAATTGGAATCCATAAAAAAAGAAAGATGGCACAAAGAATTTGAAATATCGTTGCATTGAGCACTTGATTCAATAAACGGAAAATAATCGAAACAATTCCCATTAAAACGAGTTGTAAGGTCATAACACAAAAACCTTCTTTTAATTCGACCTTATGTTCTTTATGCCATACACGCAAGGCCCATTGATAAAAGAAAACACTATAAACCAAAGAGATTAAAACCATAAATAAGATATAAGATAGACCTTGTTCAACCCGAGTTGACACAAAAAAATAGGCCAAATTATATAAACAACTTATGATAAAAAAATAAAAAATATCCATTATCTCATCTCCAATCGTATTGCCTTTGAATCCTTACTATGTCCAATACAATCTAGAAAAGAAACCGGCACCGAATACATTTCACTTCGTTTTTTTAACCATTCATATTGATTCATTTCGAATAATTGTGTAAATTGACCAAAGGTAATCGAATTTACTTGATTCATCATTCCCATCATTTCCAATTGCGATAAATAGGTCTCAATTCGCCGAATATCCCCTGAATTACTTTCTAAAAATAAGTCTTGTCCTTTTAAATCAGGAAAATAAGATGTTCCAGCTAATTTCAAAAGACAGCGAATATTCCCACCCATTGCCTTTTTAACAATAAGAGATTGTTCATTTCCATCTAAATAGTCAAGAATTTCTTTTCGATTGGTATTTTGACAAATTTGAAAGAGGACACATGGCCGAATTGGTGCTAAAACATTCAAAACACAAGTCAAATCCGAATAGCCATGAAAAATTGATGGGCTCTTTTTATAAGCTTTTAAATCAAGAAATGGAATCGTCGTATTTGCCAAATCGCCGCCTGAAACATCAAAGATAAAAGGAACATTTGTTTTTATATATTCATTAAAGATTGAAGCTCTTTCAATTGGCGTGCTTTCTTTATAAAGATAAGGTGAAACCTTTACGTTCCATCCATTCATTTCAAGAAAAGAAATCGTATCTTTTACTTTTTCTTGTTTACAAGGATTTGATAAATTCAATAAAGCAATTGTTTTCATGCCTCTCATTATAACACAAATCAAATCTTCCCTTTGATTCATGCAATGATCCTTTTTATAAACCAAAAAATCTTAGCCCTCCATTCGATCAGCTAAGATTAAAGTTTTTCTATGATATAAAAGTAGTCTTATTATTTAAACTTCTTATTTTTTCTAACAAAGAGATATCCAATACTTGCCAATAGTGCACTGAAAGTGAACATGGATGTATTTTGTTTTACAGCTGTATTTACAGATTTCTTTTCTTTTGTAGATTCATTTGTTTTTGAAGATGATTGTTCCTTTTTGGCATTCTCAACAGAAGTTTTATTGTCTGTTGATGTTTCATTTTTTACATCAACAACGGTTACTGTTCTTTCTTTTGTTGTCTTTAATCCATTTGAATCTTGAATCTCATAAACAATTCTATATGTACCTACTTCATCTTTATAATCACTTTTTACGACTTGAATTTGACTCGATAAATCACCATCTAAATCATCACTTGCACTTACATCTTTTAGAAGATCAAATGTGGTACCTTTCTTAACTTGTATATCACTACAATTGATTTCAGGTGCTTGATTATAGTAGATTTTATCAGCATATACGTTTAACTTTTCAAGTGTTTTTGCGGTAGTCGTATCTGCATTTACGATGATTTTTTCAATTCCCTTTAAAGCATTTGTACCAATCGACGTAATTGAATCTGGTAAAGAAATTGTTTGAATTGCTGTACCATTAAAAGCATTCGATCCTATCGTCTTTACACTATTTGGAATTTGAACAATTTCTAAGTTTTTACAATTTGAGAAAGCCTCATTTCCAATGGATTTTACATGATTTGGAATTGTAACACTCTTTACAGCTGTACCATAAAATGCTCTTTTCCCAATGGTTTGAACGCTATTTGGAATGATAACATTTTCTAGATTTGTACATGCATTAAATGCATACTCATCAATACTGACTACAGTATCCGGAATTGTTACAGATGTAATACTTTTTGCATTACTTGCAAAGGCAAATGCCCATTTTCCAATATTTGTTACTGTTTTTCCATTAATTGTGCTTGGAATGCTTACTTCTGTATCCGTACCCGTATACTTTTCTAGAGTAACACCCTTGTCACTTAGAGAATATTTAAACCCTGTTTCTTCATCCAAGCCGTATACAGTAAATGTAAGAGATGCACTTGCACAACTTTCCATATCCGCATTTTTTCCAACACTTGTTGCTGTAATGGTCACTTGACCTGCACCAACGGCTGTAACGTTTCCATTTGAATCAACGGTAGCAACTTTTGTATCACTACTTGACCAAGTCACATTTTTATTTGTACAGTTCGCATTAAATCCATTCGTAGTTATGGTTGTTGAAGTACCTTGATCCAATGTTTTCTTTTTTGTATACAAGGAGAATGTCGTCGGATATACAGTTGTATCTTGGTTTTCTTCAATCGTTGCAATCTGCGATTCTTCCAATCCATTTTGATCATTAGTGACAGTGACTATAATCGTGGCACAAATATCCGGATTACTTGTACTATATACTTTAACATTTGTCATTCCACTCTCTCCAACAGCTATGATTGTGCCATCTTGAGATACAGAAACCAGATTTGTATTATCTGAAGTCCAAGTTAGAGCCGTATCTGTTGCACCTTCCGATAATGTAATATCAATTTTTTGACTTTGTCCTTTTTTTAATTGAACACTATTTAAACTCACTGTAATACTTGTAGGTGAAACGGTATTCGTATTTTGATTTTCTTGACTTTCTTCAGAAACCTCATTCACTTCTTCTGCCATAATATTCATAGGAACTGCAGAACTCAACGCTAAGCCTCCCGCCAATACTGCATTTGCAATCCAAGTTACTTTTTTCATTTTATCTCCTCCTGATCAGATTCACTTGTAGTATACTTTCATGATTCATAATTACAATATGGCGTGATTCGATATTACACACATTTTACTCGATTCAAATTCCGCATTAATAAAAGCTTCTATTTCTTTTCAAAACCTTTATATATTTTACAAGTTAAATACCTTGAGAAAGGCGTGTTTGTCCATCGTTTCTTACTTTCTTTTATCCATTAAATGAAGCGAGCAATGATTTCAAAATACTCCGATTAAGGCAGTTTTGTACTTAAAAATAATCAGGATAAAAAGACAAGACTCTATTGATTATAAATCCGACTGGATGAGATAATAATATAGAACAAGTAAAACTTTTAATGTAAAGCATTGTTAATAGGAGGGGCTTATGAACAATGAAATTATTAAATTTGTAAATGGTGATTTGCAATTAAATGTTACTGTATCACCAGATAAAGAAACTGTTTGGCTATCTCAAAAACAAATGGCCGAACTATTTAATAAAGATAGAAGAACAATCACAAGACATATCCAAAACATCTTCAAATCAGAAGAATTGGATAAATTTTCAGTATGCTCATATTTTGAGCATACTGCCTCTGATGGAAAAACATATAAAACGCAATACTACAATTTAGATATGATTATATCTGTTGGATACAGAGTAAATTCAAAGCAAGGTATCTTGTTTCGTAAATGGGCTACTTCCATATTAAAAGATTACATGATAAAAGGGTATGCGGTTAACGAAAAAAGACTTGAAGTTTTAAATAAAACCATTGCGATCCAATCCAAAATGCTTGCATCTGCTTTGGATATTGAAGAAAAAGAAGTATTAAATGTAATCGAAGCTTATTCCAATGCATTATCCTTACTTGATGATTATGATCACGGTTGTATTTCCAAGCCTAAAGGTAAAGAATCAATTTATCAATTAAGCTACGAAGAATGTAGAACTTTAATTGATTCTATGAAATATGGTGGATTTTCTGATGTGTTTGGCGTTGAGAAAGAGTCAGGTAAACTAAATGGAATTATTGCAGCTGTTTATCAAAACGTATTTGGTCAAGAAATGTACCCAAGCATTGAAGAAAAAGCTGCTAACTTGCTTTACTTTTTAGTAAAGGATCATCCTTTTGTAGATGGATGCAAACGTATTGGTGCTGCCATTTTCCTCGAATTCTTAAACAAGAATCAACATTTGATTATAAATGGAAATCAAATTATTTCGAATAGTGCTCTTGTTGCGATTACTTTAATGATTGCAGAGTCAAGAGCGGAAGAAAAAGAAACCATGGTCAAACTTGTTATGAATTTCTTAACAAGTTAGTTTTATGGAGGATTATCAAATAATAAGTTTTTATCACTGCGATTTCTTATAAAAATTTTAAATAAAATTGCTAAATCATGCATTTAAAAGAAAAAAGATAGTAAATTAAAGAATACTTTCGAATTTTATAACCTGGTTCTTTGCTTTATTGCTTATCCATTTAATGTCTATAAAATAATCCACGCATGTTTCATACAACACACAAAAGTGTGCAGTAGCTAGTTATCAATGTAATCGTTTCCTATAACAGACAAAGTTTTAAAAAATGGTGGAAAACAATCAAATAATCATTTTCCACCCTTTTATCTTATTATTCATCATTTAAAGATTTTATCTAATAAATTTGGATTATATGCTTTTGTAAAAGAATGTGGAATGTGCGGTTCTGTCATATGCAACCCATATTCAATCGTGTCAGCATACCCCAACATTTCTTCACTTTCA
>CAVBLW010000028.1:0-36546 GCA_963596085.1 Bacteroidaceae bacterium
ACAAAAGAAAAAGAAGAAGAAAAAGAATAGATAATGTGGTTGGATTCAACCACATTTTTAGGGAGAAAAAGCGATGGAAAAAGAGAAAAAAAGTGGATTTAGTGGACAGCTTGGCTTTGTTCTTGCAGCGGCTGGTAGTGCAGTTGGTGTTGGAAATATTTGGCGCTTTCCTTATTTAGCAGCTAAAGATGGCGGCGGGTTATTTTTAATCATCTATTTGATTTTAATTTTAACTTTTGGTTTTACGCTCTTAACTTCGGACATTGCGATTGGACGAAAAACCAAACGCAGTTCCATTGGAGCTTACAGTTTGATGCATCCAAAATGGAAGTTTCTAGGTATATTGACTTTTATTGTACCGGTTCTGATTATGACTTATTATGCGGTCATTGGTGGATGGATTACACGGTATATTGTTGCGTATATTTCTGGTAGTGGTCAGGTTGCTGCCAGTGATACTTTCTTTACAGATTTTATTACGAATCCAGTTTCAAGTTCTTTCTATGCATTATTTTTTATGGTTGTGACTGCGGCTATTATCTATAATGGTGTTCAAGGTGGAATTGAGAAATGCTCTCGTGTTGTCATGCCAATTTTATTGGTGATGATTGTTGGTATTGCCATTTATTCTATGACTTTATCTTATACCGATGGAAATGGAATTACACGTACATCCTTTGAAGGTTTTTTATTGTATGTTACACCGAATCTTGAGGGACTTACGGTATCCCGCTTTCTTCAGGTTTTATTAGATGCGATGAGCCAATTGTTCTTTTCTTTAAGTGTTTCGATGGGGATCATGATTACTTATGGTTCTTATGTAAAAAAAGAGGTGGATTTAAATAAGTCAATTACCCAAATTGAATTTTTTGATACTTTAGTTGCCTTCCTTGCGGGAATGATGATTATTCCAGCTGTATTTGTTTTTTCTGGAATTGATGGTATGCAGTCTGGACCAAGTTTAATGTTTGTTTCTTTACCAAAAGTTTTTAATGCGATGGGATCCTTCGGCTGGCTTGTTGGTTTAGCTTTCTTTGTGATGGTTGCTTTTGCAGCCTTAACAAGTTGTATTTCTGTTTTAGAAGCGATTGTTGCCAATTGCATTGATATTTTCCAAAAAGATCGAAAGAAAGTAACGATTGGTGCTAGTATCATTTATTGTATTGCATCTGTTGTGATTGCTCTTGGATATAGTTTATTTTATGTAGAAATTCCTTTGCCAAATGGTTCGGTTGCGCAATTATTGGATTTGATGGATTATATTTCAAATAGTTTTATGATGCCTTTTATTTCATTGTTATCAACGATTTTAATTGGTTGGATTGTTGGACCGCAATGGATTATTGATGAAGTTGAGTATGGTGGAAGAAAGTTTCGAAGAAAAAAACTATATATTGTCATGATTAAATATATCGTTCCGATTATGATGTTTATCTTATTCTTACAATCAACTGGGCTTTTATCGAAAATATTTTAGTGTCAAGGAAAAAACCTTGACACTTTCTTTTTCTGTATGCTATAGTATGTGAGCTTAAAGAAAAGGTAGGTATTTCGTATGGTTAAATTACGTTTAAAAAGAATGGGTAAAAAAGGAAGTCCTTTTTACCGTATTGTAGCAGCAGATTCTCGTAGTCCTCGTGATGGACGTTTTATTGAAGAATTAGGAACTTATAATCCAATTGCTAAAGAAAACCAAGTTACTTTAGATGAAGAAAAAGTAATGAAATGGTTAAACAATGGAGCTAAACCTTCAGATACAGTTCGTTCAATTTTATCAAAACAAGGACTTATGAAAGCTTTCCATGAGTCTAAAATGGCAAAATAGTGATGGTCGATTTAGAAAAAACTCTATTTGACTTGTGTCAGCCTTTAGTTGAAGAAAAAGAGAGCTTATCCGTTAAGACAATGTCTTCAACAAACGAAAATGAAATTTTATTATATGTTTATGCGAACAGTGAAGATGTAGCTCGTTTGATTGGTCGTCGTGGATCAATGGCAAGTAGTTTACGTCAAATGATGTCTATTGCTGCTAGAAACGAACATAAACGTGTTTCTGTAAAATTTGAAGCATACTAGGATGTGAATATTCGCATCCTCATTTTTTTAGGAGGAAGCTATGGTAAAAGTAGCCACCATAATTAATACGCATGGATTAAAAGGGGAATGTAAATTATATTTATCTACAGATGATGTACAGAGTCGCTTTGCGAAAGGGAATTGTTTATATTTAGAAGATGGGAAAAAATTAACTGTTCAATCATTTCGTATGCAAAAGGGTTTTGCTTATGTAAAATTTGAAGAGATTCAATCAATTGATGAAGCTGAAAAATTTAAACAAAGCATTTTATGGATCAAAGAAAGTGACCTTGCACCACTTGAGGATGGACATTATTATTATTTTGAATTAATGAATTGTGATGTCTATAATCAAGAAAAAGAGTATTTAGGGCAAGTTTTAGATATTTTAGAAACGGGTGCAAATTTAGTTTTACGTATTGGTGATGCAAAGAAAACTTTTTTATTTCCTTTTGTTGATTGTTTTTTAGAACAAGTGGATATCGCAAATAAAACAATGATCATTAAAGAAATGGAAGGCTTACGATGAAAATCACCATATTATCCTTATTTCCTGAATACTTTACATCCTTTATCGAAACCAGTGTTATTGGTAGAGCCTATAAAAATGGTTTATTTGAATTTGAACTTATCAATTTTCGTGATTTTACCAATGAAAAACATGGACATGTGGATGATACACCATTTGGTGGCGGTGCTGGTCAAGTTTTGATGTGCCAACCGATTTTAGATGCCTTAAAGGCGGTTCGTAAGGAAAATAGTAAAGTGATTCTATTGAGTCCACAAGGCCAAGTTTTTAATCAAGGGAAAGCTTTTGAACTATCGAAAGAAGAGCATTTGATTTTTATATGTGGACACTATGAGGGCTTTGATGAGAGAATTCGTGAATATGTTGATTTACAAATTTCGCTTGGAGACTTTGTTCTAACGGGTGGAGAACCAGCTTGTATGGTGATGTGTGATGCGATTGTACGCTTATTAAAAGGAACAATCAAAGAACAGTCCAGTGAAGATGATTCATTTAGTGATGGACTCTTGGAGTATCCACAATATACCAAACCAAGAGAATATGATGGAAAAACAGTTCCTGAGGTTTTATGGAGTGGAAACCATGCGAAAATTGCGCAATGGCGACATGAAATGGCTTTGAAAAACACGGCTCGCTATCGTCCAGATTTATTAGAAAATCGCCAATTTTCAAAAGAAGATCAAAAAATTATCGATTCGATATTGAAATCAAATGGCGATTAATGTATTATATTAAGGCATTTGTGCCGATGTGTTCCGCTGGCAATTCTTGTGTATGAACAAAATCATCGTATGGAAGAATAGGAGGAAAAAAGATGAATTTAAATTTAGTTAATGAAGTAACAAAATCACAATTGAAAAAAGATATCCCTGCTTTCCGTAGTGGTAGTACAGTTCGTGTACACGTACGTATCGTAGAAGGTGAAAAATCTCGTGTCCAAGTTTTCGAAGGTGTTGTCATCGAAAGAGCTGGTGGAGGTATTTCTGAAACTTTCACAGTACGTAAAATTTCAAGTGGTGTTGGTGTTGAACGTAAATTCCCTTTACATTCACCAATCATTGAAAAAATCGAAGTTGTACGTCATGGTAAAGTTCGTCGTAACAAGTTAACTTACTTAAGAGGACGTTCTGGAAAATCTGCTCGTTTAAAAGAAATTCGATAAGATAAGAAAGTCGCGTAAGCGACTTTTTTGATAATTGTAGAGGAGAACTATGAAAAAGAAAGAAAAGAATTATAGAGATGACGATGAAAAAACTCTATCCGAAGAAATTCTGGATTTTGTCAAGGTATTTTTAACTACAGCTATATTGATTTTGATTTTTGTTCATTTTATTGCGGCTCCTGTAACGGTTTCTGGACGAAGTATGTATCCCAATTTAAAAGATAAACAATATGGTTTTACGAATATTATCGGTTTATCTTTATCCAAACCTGAACGTTTTGATGTTGTGGTTGCAACCATTTATGATGAAGAAACACAACAGAATGAACATTGGGTAAAACGTGTTATAGGTATGCCTGGAGATACGATTGAAGGTAAGAATGATCAAATTTATATCAATGGTGAAGTCTTAGATGAATCAAGCTATATTTCTGAATCGTATCGCCAAAAGATGATTAAAAAATTTGGTGCATTTAATATGGATTTTGATGCGGTTACACTAAAAGATAATGAATATTTTTTGATGGGAGATAATCGTCCATATTCAAAGGATTCTCGTTATAAAGATGTTGGACCAATTACAGCAGATCAATTTTATGGAAAAGGTGTCTTTGTGCTTTGGCCATTTAGTGAAATAGGAGGTCGTTAATGGCGGATATTCAATGGTTTCCTGGACATATGACCAAGGCGAAACGACAAATGGAACAAAATTTAAAATTAGTCGATTTTGTGATTGAGATTCGTGATGCACGTATGCCTTTATCCAGTCGAAATCCGATGTTAGACGAAATGCTTCAAAATAAACCCCATTTAATTATCTTATCTAAGAAAGATAAAGCGGATTGTCAAGCTACGCAGTTATGGCTTGATTCTTTAAAAGCTAAAGAAGTACAAGTCTTAGCTTTAGATTTGATTCATGATAACTTTAAAGCGCTTGTTTCAAAAGCAAGTAAGGAACTTTGTGCGCCGTTAATTGAAAAACAAAAACGCAGAGGAATGCGTCCAAGACCTTTAAGAGCAATGGTTTGTGGAATTCCAAATGTAGGGAAAAGCACGATGATCAATTCAATTGCACGTCGTAAAGCGGCTCAGACAGCCAATCGACCAGGTGTAACAAAATCCCTTCAATGGATTCGATTTGGTGCAGATATTGAACTTTTAGATACACCAGGCGTTTTATGGCCTAAATTTGATGATGAAACAATCGGTTTACGTTTGGCTTTATTGGGATCGATTCGTGATGAAGTTGTTTCAATGGAAGATTTAGCTTTATTTGCCTGTGATTGGTTAATGAAAGTTCATCCTGAAATTATTGAAGGTTATTATCAAGTTCCAATTCAAAAAAATGCTTATGAAACATTGTTGCTTATAGGTAAAAAAAGAGGCATGCTTAAAGCAGGTCAAGTGGATGAAGAACGTTTAATGCGCGCTTTTGTAAAGGATATTCGTTCGGATAAATGTGGACGTATTACTTGGGAGCTTCCAAATGATTGAACATCCACTTGAACTTGATTACAATCGAATCTTATTGGGGTTAGATGAAGCTGGAAGAGGTCCGATGGCAGGGCCATTGGTTGTTAGTGGAGTTATCTTTCCTTATGGATATCAGAATAAAGATTTGGATGATTCGAAAAAAATTAGTGAAAAGAAAAGAGAAGCGCTCTATTCACAAATAAAAGAAGATGCTTTGTGGTATCAAATTTTATTTGTAGATGAAAAAACTATTGATCAAAAGAATATTTATCGCGCAACGCAAGATGCGATGTTGGAAATTGCCAAAGCGGCACCTTGTGATCTTGTTTTAAGTGATGCAATGAAACTACCATTGGCATCAAAAGAGGTCTATCCGATTATAAAAGGGGATCACAAGTCAATTTCTATTGCGGCTGCAAGTATTCTTGCGAAAGTGAGTCGAGATCATTATATGATGACTTTAGATCAGATGTATCCACAATATGGATTTGCGAAACATAAAGGCTATCCAACGAAAGCACATAAAGAAGCTTTAATTCAATATGGTGTTCTAGATTGTCATCGAAAGAGCTATGGACCAGTAAAAGAACAATTAGAATATAAATTATTTTGACGCTTTTGCGTCTTTTTTTTATCAAAAAATCGTATAAGTATATATGAACAATTTATCAAAAAGAATTTTATATTATGCCATTCAATATGGTGGTGAATGGAATCGAATTGGAACTGCTCTTAAAAATCATGAAACGTTTGAAATGATTGATTATCCATATGCATACGTAACAATTGCAGATGATAACTATCCCGAATGTTTTCGAAGATTACGTTATCCACCTTGGATTCTTTTTTATCAGGGAAATCTGTCTTTATTAGAAAAGAAATGTATTGGGATTGTTGGAGCAAGAAAAGCCTCGCAGCAAGCTTTAATCAATACGGAAAAGATTGTTGAACATTTGAGTTCCTCTTATTGCATTGTTTCTGGTCTAGCAAAGGGAATTGATGCAACAGCACATAATAAGGCAAGAGATACGGTAGCTTTTATTGGTTGTGGCATTGATCGTATTTATCCAAAAGAAAATGCTTTTTTATATCAAAGAATGATAAAAGATGGTTGTATTTTAAGTGAATATCCGATGGGAGTTGCCCCTTTAGCGCATCATTTTCCTTGGCGTAATCGTTTGATTTCAGCATGTATTGAAGCTTTGATTGTCATTGAAGCAACCTTTAAAAGTGGCACCATGTTAACAGTAAATAGTTGTATTGAATTATCTGTACCAGTCTATTGTTTGCCGACTGCTTTTGAAAATGATCAGTATCCTGGTTGTAATGCATTAATTGAAAATGGAGCGAATATCTTATCGAATATTCATGACTTAGATCAGACATTCCATTTGACAAAATGATACTTTTATTGTTTTATGTATTTTGAATTGAGGGAAAAGAATGAAAAAACACTTAGTAATTGTCGAATCGCCTTCAAAATCGAAGACGATTGAGAAATATTTAGGAAAAGAATATAAAGTTGTTTCTAGTAAAGGTCATGTTTGTGATCTAGCGACGCGTGGAAAAGAAGGATTAGGTATTGATGTCGATCATGACTTTGAAGCAACCTATTCGATTAGCCGTGAAAAAAGAGCGGTTGTAAAAGAATTAAAAGAAGATGTAAAAAAAGCGAAAGATGTCTATTTGGCAAGTGACCCGGACCGTGAAGGAGAAGCCATTGCTTGGCATTTGGCTCGTGTTTTGGATTTGGATGTTGAAAATACGCATCGCATTGTCTTTCACGAAATTACCAAACCAGCTGTTTTAGATGCTTTAGAGAATCCAAGTCATATTAATATGAATTTGGTTCGTTCACAAGAAACGAGACGAATATTGGATCGTATCATTGGGTTTAAGTTAAGTAAACTTCTTCAAAATAAGATTCAATCCAAATCAGCCGGTCGTGTACAATCTGTTGCGTTACGATTGATTGTAGAAAGAGAAAATGAAATCAATCGTTTTAAGCCACAAGAGTATTGGACTGTACATGCAACGATTCAAAAGGATCAATCACAATTCGAGGCAAATTTAGTAAAAGTCGATGGCAAGAAAGCCGACTTAAAAAATGAAGAACAATGTCAAGCTGTTATTGCAAAGTGTAATCAAGAATATGTAATTGATTCATTAAAGAAAAGATCAAAGAAAAAACAAGCAAAATTGCCTTTTACGACCTCGACTCTTCAACAGGAAGCAAGTACGAAATTGAATCTTGGTGCCCGTCGTACAATGAGTATTGCTCAACGTTTATATGAAGGAATTGACTTGGGTGGAAACATGGAAGGTTTGATTTCTTATATGCGTACGGATTCGACGCGTCTTTCGCCACTTTTTGTTGGAGAAGCAGAAGCTTTTATTGAACAAGAATTTGGTAAAGAATATGTTGGAAAAGCCCATCAAAAAAATTCAGCCAATGCACAAGATGCCCATGAAGCGATTCGTCCAACCGATATTCATCGTAGTCCGGAGTCAATTAAGTCGTATTTAACAAATGAACAATATCGTTTGTATTCATTGATTTATGCACGTACTCTAGCATCCTTAATGAAAGAGGCAAAATTTGATGTAACAACCGTTTCTATTTTAAATAATGGTGTCGAATTTAAGGCAAGTGGACAAGTCATGACTTTTGATGGATATACAAGAGTATATAAAAAATATGAAAAGACATCGGATGAAACTTTGCCACTTCTTGAAGAAAAAGAAGTTTTAAAGGATGTGAAAGTTGAAGGGAAACAACATTTCACTGAACCACCTGCACGATATACGGAAGCAAAGTTAATTAAAGAATTAGAAGAAAAATCGATAGGTCGACCAAGTACTTATGCAACCATCATCGATACGATTCAAAAACGCAATTATGTACTTTTAGAAAAGAGTTCTGAAACCAGTCGTACGAAAGTATTTAAACCAACGGAACAAGGGATTCTAACCGATGAAAAGCTCCAACAATATTTTTCATCTGTCATCAATGTAGAATATACAGCAAATATGGAAAAAACCTTGGATGAAATTGCTCTTGGTCAACAAGATAATATTGCTTATTTGCATCAATTTTATGATTTCTTCCAACCTCTAGTTGAAGATGCTTATGAAAAAATGCCGAAAAAGGAATTGGAAAGAGTTGGTAGAGAATGTCCAGATTGTGGTGGAGAATTAGTCTATCGAAATGGTCGCTTTGGAAAATTTATTTCTTGTATCAATTTTCCAAAATGTAAACATACGGAAAATTTAGAAGTTCCAAAGGAAGCTGAAGGAGAGAAAAAAGTTTGTCCAAAATGTGGTGCTGATATGGTGATTAAAAGAGGCCGTTATGGACAGTTCTGGGCTTGTTCGAATTACCCGGATTGTAAAAGCATTATTTCATTAAAAGAAAAAGCGAAACCAGAACCAACCGGTGAAAAATGTCCGGAATGTGGAAGTGATCTTGTACGTCGAAAATCACGTTTTGGAACGACTTTCATTGGATGTTCGAATTATCCGAAATGTCGTTATATTAAAAAAGAAGCGAAAAAGAAAAAGGAAGAAGTAGAAAAAGAATGAAAGAAGTAACTATTGTAGGAGCAGGCCTTGCCGGAAGTGAAGCTTGTTGGCAACTTGCGAAACGAAATATCCCCGTTCATTTAATTGAAATGCGTCCTTTGAAATCGCCACCTGCCTTTCATACAGATCAATTTGCAGAATTGGTTTGTTCGAATTCCTTACGTTCGAATTCATTAAATAATGCGGTTGGCATATTAAAAGAAGAATTAAGAAAAATGGACTCATTAATTATGAAGGCAGCGGATGAAAATGCGGTTCCAGCTGGAAGTGCTCTAGCTGTTGACCGTAAAGGCTTTTCACAACAAATTACCGAAACTTTAAAAGGTTTAGATAATGTTCGAATTAGCTACCAAGAGGTAGAAGAAATACCTGAAGGGCCAACGATTATTGCCTCAGGTCCTTTAACAAGTGATTCACTCGCAAATTCTATTCAAGCCTTTTTACAAAAAGAAGCATTGCATTTTTATGATGCGGCAGCACCTATTATCGAAAAGGATTCCATTGATTTTTCAAAGGCTTATTTTAAGTCTCGTTATGATCGAGGAGAAGCAAGCTATATTAATTGTGCAATGAATCAGGAAGAATTTGATCGATTCTATCAAGCTTTGATTGAAGCTGAATGTGCCCGAATGCATGACTTTGAACAGACTTATTTTGAAGGATGTATGCCAGTTGAAGAAATGGCACGTCGGGGAAAGAAAACCTTATTATTTGGGCCGATGAAACCAGTTGGCCTAGAAAAAGATGAAAATGCGCATCCGGTAGCGGTGGTTCAATTGCGTCAAGATAATGTGGCAGCAACAATGTACAATATTGTTGGGTTTCAAACGCATTTAACTTGGCCAGAACAAAGAAGAGTCTTTTCTTTAATACCAGGGCTTGAGAATTGTAAGATTAGTCGATATGGTGTTATGCATCGCAATAGTTTTATTTCAAGTCCAGAGGTTCTAGAGGAAACTTATCAATCGAAACAAAGAGAAGATTTGTTCTTTGCAGGGCAACTTACTGGGGTTGAAGGTTATGTAGAAAGTTGTGCGAGCGGTTTGATTGCTGGAATCAATATGGCAAGATTCATGCAAAATCAAGATTTGATTCGATTTGGAAACACTTGTATAATGGGAAGCCAAGCGTATTATATTACACATTGTGATCCGAAACATTTTCAACCAATGAATGCAAATTTTGGAATTGTGCATTTAAAAGAAAAATGTAAAAAAAGAGATCGTAAAGAAAAAATGGCGCAACAAGCTTTAAATCGAATCGATGAAATTATAAACGAGGAATTATGAAAGAATATGTTGAACGATTTTTAAATTATATTTATCAAAAGAATTCACAGTCACAAGATACATATGATTCCTATAAAAGAGATTTAGTTCAACTAATGGATTATTTAACGAGTCAAGGAATCACATCCTTTCAGGACGCTGATCGACTCGTTTTTTTGAATTTTATATCCACATTCCAATTGGAAAAACATGCAAAGTCATCGACAATTGCACGTAAGTTAAGTACCTATCGTTCCTTTTATCGTTATTTAAATGAATACGTTGGTTTGGATGTAAATCCTTTAGAGTCGATTTCTGTTCCAAATAAAAAAAGAAAGATTCCGGATTTTTTATTTGAGAATGAAATTGCCTTTTACTTAGATAGTTATTCAAGCGAAGATCCAATTTCCTTCCGTGATCAAACGATGTTTACCTTATTATATGCTTGTGGTCTTAGAGTCAGTGAATTATGTGCACTTCAATGGGAAGAGATTGATTTAAATAGTCGCATTGTACGCATTCTTGGAAAAGGAAAGAAAGAACGTTTGGTTCCTTTTTTTTCTGGTTTTGAGAAGCAATTGCAGCAATATAAACTTACTTATTGGGAAAAATATGCTCAAAGTGATTTTGTCTTTGTGAACCAAAGAGGAAAAGGCTTTACGAGTCGAGGAATTCAATATTTGATGCAGAAGCATGCAGTTGAAATTGGCATGCATATGAAATTGCATCCCCATATGTTCCGTCATAGTTTTGCGACCCATTTATTGGATCATGGAGCTGATATCCGTTTGGTTCAAGAATTATTAGGACATGAAAGTTTATCAACGACCCAGATTTATACCCATGTATCCCTTCAAAAGATGCAAGATGAATATCAAAAAGCGCATCCATTAGCGAAAATGGAAAGAGATTGATCCAAATTAAACTTGGATCTTTTTTTATCCAAAAAAAGTTAGATTAATTAAACTATCTGTGGTTAAAACAACGTAAAATAAAATTCAATCCGATAAAATAAAAGATGATAAGGAGTATAAAGTATGACAAAGAAACTTGATTTAAATAAAAGCGTCTATGAATTAGCGCAAGAATATCCAGAAATTATTGATGTAATGGTAAAACTTGGTTTTCATGAAATATCAAAAAAAGCAATGTTAAATTCGGTAGGAAAGTTCATGACGATTCCTAAAGGAGCAAAATTAAAGAATATTTCTATGATGGAAATTGTTTCGGCTTTTATGCAAGAAGGTTTTGAAATTGTAGGCAATATGCCTAAGGTTCAAATGGATTCTCATTGTGAAACGAATGAAGAGACGATGGATTGTGCTCAAAAACGTAAAGCACAACTCAAAAGTTATTTAAAGCGCCTTGGACAGGGAGAAGATTTAGCGGATGTTCGTCGGGATTTTGTTTGTGAATTTGAAAATGTGGATGCTTCAGAAATCATGGAAGCAGAACAAGATTTATTAAAGGAAGGAACACCACTTTCACAAGTTCAACAACTTTGTGATGTTCATTCAGCTTTATTTCATGGTACTACAATAGAAGAGAAAGAAGATAAATTTATTTCATTTGAAGAAAAGAATAGGGATAAAATATCACTTGCTACGCAAATGGAATCGATTGTGGGACATCCCTTATATACATTAAAAAAAGAAAATGAGATATTAAGTCATTTGATTGAAAGCTATCAAGGAAGTCAAGATAATAGTTTGTTGTCGCAAATTCGTGAAGTTTCGATTCATTATGCGAAAAAAGGTGATTTACTCTATCCATTATTGAAGGTGCGATATGATATATCTGGTCCATCCGATGTGATGTGGACGGTTGATGATGAAATACGAGATGAGATTGCTTGTCTTGATGGTAATAGGGAAGCTATATCGGATTGGAGCAATCGAATGCATGCGGTATTAGAACGTATGAAAGAAATGATTTATAAAGAACAAAATATTCTTTATCCAATCTGCGCTGCTCATTTTACAGAAGAAGAGTGGTATGGTATCTATCAAGATTCAAAAGATTATGCTATTTGTTTGGGTATTGATCAAAAACAATGGGAAGAAGCTGAAAATCATGCTAAGAAGGCAAATGAAAAATTGATGGATGGAGAAATTGCAATGCCTGGTGGTCATTTAACATTGGATCAGTTAATTGCGCTTTTAAATACCATACCGATGGAGATTACTTTTGTGGATGCAGATAATATCAATCGCTACTTTAATGAAGGTAAAAAAGTATTTAAAAGACCAGCGATGGCAATTGATCGAGAAGTCTTCACTTGTCATCCACCAAAGATTGAACCTATGGTTCGTCAAATTATCGATGATTTTCGAAATGGAAGGCGTGATGTTGTGCCCGTATGGATGGAAAAGGCAGGTCGTGTGATGCTTGTTAAATATATGGCTGTTCGAGATCAAACAGGGAAATATTTAGGTACGGTTGAACTTGTCCAAGATATGGAATTTGCCAAAGAACATTTTTTAAATAAATCTTCTTATTAAATCGTAGTTTTCTATAAATCAAGGAAGATTCTTTAAATACAAGTTGTCAAGCCCATTGGAAGTGTGATATCATAATTCGGCACGAGTGTGCGAAAAATACACACATCATGAATTCTTTAGCCCGTGCACGCTAGTGTTGCTAGAGTTTGAAATGATGGAGGAGTAACGGAAAGGAAGGACTATTATGTCAGAAAAAATCGTATCAATGAAAAAATTGTTAGAGAATGGTGTTCATTTTGGTCACCAAACTCGCCGCTGGAATCCAAAGATGAAACCATACATCTATACCAGCCGTAACGGAGTCTATATTGTAGACTTAAACAAAACTTTAGAAGGAATCGAAGCTGCTTATGCTGAATTAAAAGCCATTAGTGAACGTGGTGGTAAAGTATTATTTGTTGGAACAAAGAAACAAGCTGCTGATGTTATCCAAGAACAAGCTTTACGTTCAGGATCATTCTATGTTAACAATCGTTGGTTAGGTGGTATGTTAACAAACTTCCGTACAATTCAAAAACGCGTTCGTCGTTTAGTTGAAATTGAAGAAATGGAAGCTAGTGGAAAAATCGAAGTATATACAAAGAAAGAACAAGCTGGTCTTCAAAAAGAAAAAGCAAAATTGGAAAACTCTTTAGGTGGAGTTAAAGAAATGAAAAAATTGCCAGATGCATTATTCATTATCGATCCAAAAGAAGAACACAATGCGGTAGCTGAAGCAAAAAAATTAGGAATCCCTGTATTTGCGATGTTAGATACAAATTGTGATCCAGATGATGCAGATTATGCAATTGCTTCAAATGATGATGCAAACCGTTCAATTCGTTTAGTAACAACTTTAATTGCTGATGCTATTGTTGATGCTAAGGGCGGATTATTAGAAATGGCTTACTTAGATGAAGAAGAAAATGATGTAACGATGGAAGACGTTATTAAAAACGTTGAAGCACAAATCGCTGAAAATGAACGTCGTCGTCGTCAAAAGAATGAAGAACGTCGTAGAAGAAATCAAGAACGTCGTAATCGTCGTTTTAACCGCAATGGAAATCGTAATGCGGAACAAACAAATCAAGAATCAAAACCTGCTGAAAAAGCAGAATAATTAAGGAAGGGAGATCTAAACATGGCAATTACAGCTGCACAAGTAAAAGAATTACGTGAAAAAACAGGCGCAGGAATGATGGACTGCAAAAAAGCTTTAAGTGAAACAGATGGTGATATGTCTGCTGCAATTGATTGGCTTCGTGAAAAAGGAATCGCTAAATCAGCTAAAAAAGCAGGACGTATTGCTGCTGAAGGTTTAACACGCGTTGCAACTGAAGGAAATACTGGTATTGTATTTGAAGTTAACTCTGAAACGGATTTTGTTGCTAAAAACGAACAATTCCTTTCAATGTTAAATGTAATTGAAAAAGCTTTATTAGCTGCTAAACCAGCAAGTGATGAAGAAGCATTAAATGTTCAAACTGAACAAGGTACTGTAAACGATTTAATCGTTAACGCAACAGCTACAATCGGTGAAAAGATTTCTTTCCGTCGTGTTAAGGTTGTTGAAAAAGCAGATGATGAAGTATTTGGTTCATACATGCATATGGGTGGAACAATTTCTGCTTTAACTGTTGTTAAAGGAGATGCTGCTGTTGCAAAAAATATCGCAATGCAAGTTGCTTCAATGAATCCTATTTATGCTACTGAAGCTGAAATCCCTTCAGATGCAGTAGAACATGAAAAAGAATTACAAATGAAGATGATGAAAGATGATCCAAAAATGGCTGGAAAACCAGAAAAAGTATTGGAAAACATCTTAAAAGGAAAAGTGAAAAAACACTTTAAAGATCAATGCTTAGCAGATCAAGAATTCTTCTTAGATACAAAGAAAACAGTAACTCAATACTTAAAAGAAGAAAAATCAGAAGTTAAATCATTCGTTCGTTTCCAAGTTGGTGAAGGAATGGAAAAGAAAGTTGAAGATTTTGCTGCTGAAGTTGCTGCACAAATGAAATAGTTTTTCATTCGGATGTACAAATGTACATCCTTTTTTTTGATTATAAATTGAGCGTATAAATCATTTAGTGTATAATTAAAACGATAAAATTAAAGGAGTTTTCGAATATGTATAAACGTGTTCTGTTGAAATTAAGTGGTGAAGCTTTGGCTGGAGATGGTCAAGCTTTTGATTCTGAAGTTTTAAAAGGACTTGCGCTAGAATTAAAAGAAATTCAAAAAGAAGGCGTAGAATTGGCCCTTGTAGTAGGCGGTGGTAATTTTATTCGTGGTAAAATGCTCGCTGAAATGGGTATGAATCGTGCACAAGGCGACTATATGGGTATGCTTGGTACGGTTATTAATGCATTGGCTGTTCAAAATGCCTTAGAAGAAGCTGGTGTGCAAACACGTGTACAAACAGCGGTTCATATGCAAGAAGTTGCTGAACCTTTTATCTTACGTCGTGCTATTCGTCATTTGGAAAAAGGACGTGTTGTTATTTTTGGTGCTGGTACAGGACATCCTTATTTTTCTACGGATACTACAGCTGCACTTCGTGCATCAGAAATTGGTGCTGATGTTATTTTGATGGCTAAAAATGGTGTAGATGGTGTCTATGACAGTGATCCTAAGAAAAATCCAGAAGCGAAAAAATTTGATTCGTTATGTTATATGGATGTATTAAACAAAGGTTTACAAGTTATGGATTCAACGGCAATCAGTATGTGTATGGATAATGATATTGATTTAGTTGTTTTCAATATGAATGAAAAAGGTAATATTTTAAAAGCGGTTAAACAAGAAGTGAATGGAACCGTAATTTCAAAAGAAGGGTAGAATAAAATGAGTGATTATTTAGAATTAGCTGAAATGAAGATGATGTCAGCAATCGAAAATTTAGAAAGTAATTTACATACATTACGTACAGGACGTGCAAGTGGAGCTATGTTAGACCGTGTAGAAGTTGATTATTATGGATCACCAACACCAATTAATCAAATGGCTCGTATTACAGTTGTAGAAGGAACACAATTGGTTATTAAGCCTTATGATCGTTCTTTAGTAAAAGCAATTGTTCATGCCGTTCAAGCCAGTAACTTAGGCTTAAATCCACAAGGAGAAGCGGATTTAGTACGTATTCAAGTTCCTACATTGACAGAAGATCGTCGTAAAGAATTAGCGAAAGAAGCGCAAAAATATGGTGAAAGCGCAAAAGTTGCGGTACGAAATGTACGTCGTGATGCCAATGATGCCATTAAAAAAGATAAAGAACTTCGTGAAGATGAAGAGAAACAAGAATTAGAAGAATCACAAAAATTAACAGACAAATACATTAAAGAAATAGACTCTATTGTCGAGAATAAACAAAAAGATATTTTAAACGTTTAGACCCAATTCTCCAATTGGGTTTTTTTAGGGAGGTATCGAAATGACAAAAATTCCAGAAACCATTGCGATTATTATGGATGGAAATGGTCGTTGGGCCAAATCAAAGGGACTGCCTCGTACAGCTGGTCATAAACAAGGTGCAGAACAAATACGAATTGTAGCTTTAGCGGCAAATAAAATGGGAATTAAAAAGTGTATTTTATATGCCTTTTCTACGGAAAATTGGAAGCGTCCTGAAGATGAAATTGGTTATTTATGTAAATTACCAGGCATCTTTTTTAACCGTTATATTAAAGAATTAATGGAAAATAATATTCGTGTTACCTTTGCAGGGGAATTAGAACGTTTTCCAGAATCGACGCAAAAAGTTATTCGTAACGCAGTCGCACAAACGAAGGACAATACTGGATTGAATTTAGATATTGCGATCAATTATGGTTCTCGCAGAGAAATGCTTCTTGCATTTCAAAACTATACCAAGGATGTCTTGGAAAACAAACGTGCAAACGATTTGAAGGAAGAAGAAGTGTCTCAATATTTAATGGTTCCAGAGGATATTGATTTATTAATTCGAACCAGTGGAGAACAACGAATTTCAAATTTCCTCTTATGGCAAATAGCTTATGCAGAATTTATTTTTACACCAACACCTTGGCCTGATTTTGGTGAAAATGAATTAAAAGAATGCATTGACCAATTCAATCAAAGAGATCGTCGTTATGGAGGACTCAGTTCATGAAAAATCGCATTGTAACGGCAATTCTAATTATTCTTGTTGTTTCTTTACCTTTATTTTTAGGTGGATGGCCATTAGAAATTTTAGCTTTCTTTATTGTTGCAGCTGGAGCGTATGAATGGGCACATATCACACCGAATTATAAAAATTGGCCCATTTGTGTGGTACCAATTATGGTTTTAACCGTTTTTTTAAGTCGCTTTATTGGGGATCAATGGATGTTTTCCGTTTGTGCCATTACAACAATTTTCTTTTGGATTTTAACCATTTTTGATGAATCTTATGACATTTCTGATGCTTTTTATTGTTTGACTTACTTCTTAATATTTTCTTTGATTTATCGAACTATTGGATGGCTTTCAGCAAATCATTATTATTTATTGACAATTGTTTTTGCAACCTATGGTTCAGATACAGGAGCATGGTTCATTGGTCGTAAATTTGGTAAACATAAAATGAATCCTCGTCTATCTCCGAAAAAAAGCTGGGAAGGCTTGTTTGGTGGAATTGTTTTTGGTGCAATTTTAAGCTTTGCAGTTTCGTTACTTTATTGGAATCAGGTTGAGCTTGGATTGATTTTACCACTTTGTTTATTATGTCCAGGCATTGCTGAAATTGGTGATTTGTCCTTTTCAGCAATTAAACGATATTTTAATATAAAAGATTTTTCGAATCTTCTTCCGGGACACGGCGGTATTTTAGATCGTGTTGATTCTCTTTTGATGAATATTCTCTTTTGTGGTATTCTAGTTAACATATTTATGTAAGGGGGTATTCTATGCAATTTATCATTGGACTGATTGCTTTTATCTTCATGTTGAGTGTTATTGTGATTATACATGAATTCGGTCATTTTATAGTTGCAAGACATTATGGTGTCTTTTGCCGTGAGTTTTCAATTGGAATGGGACCAGCTTTATATCAAAAACAAGGCAAAGAAACGATTTTTTCCATTCGTGCAATTCCTTTTGGGGGATATGTCATGATGGCTGGAGAAGAAGATGGTTCACAAGATGAAGAGGCTGATGATTGGTTAAAGGATGTACCAGAAAATCGTCGATTAAATGCGAAACCTTGTTACCAACAAATTTTGGTTATGATTGCAGGAATTGTTATGAATGCAATATTAGCTTGGGTTATTTTTGTTGGACTTGCGATTGCTAAAGGTTATGTTGTTGAAGATGCAAAACCAGTTGTATATAAAATTGAAGAAAACTCAGTAGCTGAAAAAGCTGGACTGAAAGAAGGGGATCGTATTGTCAAGGCAAAGAGTGGAAAAGACGTCATTCGACCAGAAACACAATATGAATTATTGGAATGGGTTCAATATCATCATAAGACAATCGATTTAACGGTCTCAAGAGATTCAAAAACTATAAAAATTTCTTTAGAACCAAGTTATGATAAAGAAAATTCAGTCTATTTATTAGGGTATCAAGCAATTGCTTATGCGCATAAAACAGAATGGTATGAAGGCTTTGGGAATGGAACGCAAGATTGGATTGATTCGGGTTCAGCCATCTTCTCAAGTCTAAATCACTTAATTCATGGGCAAGGGTTTGAAAATTTATCTGGACCAGTTGGAATCTTTTCGGTTACAAGTAAATCTACGCAATTGGGCTTAAATTCTTATCTTTCTTTATTTGCGATGATTTCTTTAAATATTGGTATCTTTAATGCGATTCCAATCCCTGCTTTAGATGGTGGACGTATTTTAATTCTATTGATTGAGAAACTCTTTAAGCGAAAAATCAATCAAAGAATTGTTGAAAAAATTATTATGGCAAGCTTTGCCTTATTGATGTTGCTTTTTGTTTATGCGACATTCAATGATGTTTTACGCTTCCTATAAAAAACGAACGATGACTCGTTCGTTTTTTTAGATCATAAAATATAAAATCGCAATCATATGACAAATAGAAGCTAAGATTATAAAGATATGCCATACAAAATGAAAAAATCGCTTTTCTGGATGGGAATAAAATAAGGCCCCTATGGAGTACATGATTCCACCAAGCAATAAGAAGATTAAAAAGGGAAGGGAAGTATTTTTTAGAATAGAAGGAAGAATAAAAATAGCCATCCATCCCATAACCATATAAATGGTCATTGAAAGCTTCGCATGGGATTTTGAAGAAATTGCCTTAAGTAAGATTCCGGCAAGGGCCATAATCCATTCAATAATTAAAATTAAGATACCAATTTTATTGGACATGACAATTAAACAAACCGGGGTATAGCTTCCTGCAATGGCTAAAAGAATCATAATGTGATCGAGCTTCCGATAGACATATTTATACGTTGTATTATAAGGCGCTAGATGATAAAGCGATGAGGCTAAAAACATAAAGAATAAACAAATTAAAAAGACACTTGTACCTGTCGCATAAAGAGGACCACCAATAAGATAAGAACGAATTGCATAGTAGGGAATTAAGCATAAAATAACGATCCACATTACACCATGACTGATTGAGTTTCCAATTTCTTCACCAAAACTTAGTTTAAATGGTTTTGACATTTCATTACTTTTTGTCATAGATATCACTCCTTGATTCTCATTCTAGTTTAAATAGTACAGAATGTCAATACACCTAGTTTTAAAAACTAGATATATTTATAATAGTGAATATATTAACAAAACAAGAAGAAAATAAATAGTGTATAATAGAAACGTTTGGAGTGTGAATCTATGTTTTTAAAGCGAATTGAAATACAAGGCTTTAAAAGTTTTGCTGAAAAAACAGTTATCCAATTTGACCATGATATCACTGGTATTGTTGGTCCAAATGGATGTGGAAAAAGTAATGTCAATGATGCAATTCGTTGGGTTCTTGGTGAACAAAGTACTAAGAGCTTGCGTTCTGGTACGAGTATGTCTGATATTATTTTTTCAGGAAGTGCCTATCGTAAACCTGTTAATCTCGCAAAAGTAACGTTGGTATTTGATAACAGTCAAAAGATTTTTGATTCTGAATTTGAGGAAATTGAAATCACACGACAGATTCAACGTTCGAATAATGAAGCCAGTTATTTTATAAATAAAGCACCTTGTCGCCTAAAAGATATTAATGAGCTTGTTATGGACACCGGTTTAGGAAAAGATTCCTTAAGTATTATTACGCAAGGGAATATTTCTTCCTTTGCGGATGCGAAACCAGAGGATAGACGCTCATTGTTTGAAGAAGCGGCTGGTGTAGCCAAATACAAAAAAAGGAAACTTGTTTCTTTAAAGAAATTAGAGAAGACGAAAGAAAATTTAGATCGAGTTCAAGATATTATTGAAGAGCTTGAAAGGCAAATCAAACCTTTAGCGAATCAAGCCAAAAAAGCAGAAGCTTATCTTGCATTTCAAGAAGAGCTTTCAAAAATTGAAGTAAGTGTACTTGTTGAACAAATCGCAAGTTATCATAAAAAGATTCAAGCGATTCAATCGAAATTAGCCTTGAATGAGAGCAATTACTTATCACAAAATGAAGAAGTTGAACAATTGGATCGTGAAATTGCTTCCTTACGAAAAGAAATGTATTCTCTTGATGCCAAAGTAAATCACTTACAAGGTGAATATACACAGGCAATGTCTGAATCCTATCAACTAGAAAAACGAAAAATTGAATTGGATGAAAAACGAAAGTATGCTTTAAGTCAAGCAAATCAAGAAGAAAAAGAAAAACAATTAGCGCAATTGTTAAAAGAAGCAAAATATGAATATGATGATCGATTACAACGACTGGAACAGATGAAAAAGCAGATGCAAGATGCAAATACATCGATTGATCAAAAACAAAGTCAAGTGAACCGTCAAGGCTATGAACTTTCACAAATTCGTTCACGTCTTCAACAATTGTCAAATCGTGAACATCTATTAAAGAATATGATTGCGCAGCCATATCAACAACAGGCTGGATTAAAAAGTATTATGCAGGCCAAATCAAGTCTTCATGGAATTGAAGGGGTGATTTCAGAATTATTGCTTGCAAAAGAAAATATGGCGCAGGCACTACAAGCGGCTTTAGGGGGATCGATGTATCAAATCGTGACCAAAGATGAAGAAAGTGCTCGATATGCGATTCGCTTTTTAAAGAAAAATCGTTCTGGACGAGCAACTTTTCTACCTTTAAGTGTATGTCATGCAAAAACTTTAAATCCTAAACAAGAAACGATTGCTTCTACTTGTCCTGGTTATGTTGATTTAGCCAATCATTGTGTAAAATGCGATGAAAAATATGAAGCGGTACGTGATCGTCTGTTAGGGAATGTCGTTGTAATGGATTCCTTAGAAAATGCCAATGAATGTGCTAAACGTTTGGATTACCGAGTTAAAATTGTGACTTTAGATGGTGAAATTGTTCATGCAGGTGGATCCATGACTGGTGGTCGTGGAAAAAATCAATCCAGTCCAGTGACGATGAAACAGGAGCTTTCTAAAGTTCAAGAAGAAATTAAAGATGTTAAAAATCAAGTAGAAGATAAGGAAGCAAGTCTTTCTAGTTTAGAAAAAAAGCTTGAAACGGAAAAACAAGAACGTGTGGATTTAAAAGTTAGTCTAGGCCGTCTTGAAAGCGTTTATGAGGTAAAGAAGCAAAAATATGAATCTTTAAAGGATGAATACGCACAGATTAATGTGGATCATGATGAAGATGTCTTAGAAGATGAAATTGTCATTCAAACCTCAAAAATGCATGCTAAGATTGATGAATTAACGAGTTCAATGAAAAGTATTCGTCAGCGTCGTTATGAAATGGGTGAAAAAGTCGAAGAAAAGGAAAACAAGGTTCGCTCGCTACGTCGAGAGAACAATGTACTACAAACAGAAATTCATTCCTTGGATGTTTCATTAACGAAATATAAGGCTGAAATGGATCATGCTTTGAATCGATTGAATTCTGATTATCAAATGACTTATGAATATGCTTGTACGCAAAAACAAGAAATTGATTTAGAACAAGCACAAGATCGTGTTACTTATTTACGTTTAGAAATTTCTAAGCTTGGGCATGTAAATTTAGATGCACCCAAAGAATATAAAGAATTAAAGGAACGTTATGATTTCTTGTTGAAACAAAAAGCGGACTTAGAATCTGCAAGTCAACAAATCCTAGATGCGATTGATGAAATGGATCAAACCATGATTGATCAATTTTGTGAAATGTTTGATAAAATCAATAATGAATTGGATGGAGTCTTTAAAGCCATGTTTGGTGGTGGTCATGCGAAATTGGTTATGGTTGATCCAGAGGATGTATTAAATACAGGAATCGATATTGATGTTCAACCACCAGGTAAAATGGTTAAAAATATCCAAACCTTCTCTGGTGGAGAAAAGGCTTTGATTGCGATTAGTGTACTATTTTCAATCTTAAGAGCAAGAACGATTCCTTTATGTATATTTGATGAAGTGGAAGCCGCTTTGGATCAGGCTAATGTCGAACGATTTGCTCGCTATATTGGACGATTTAGAGGGCAATCACAATTTATCGTTGTTACACATAGACCTGGAACGATGGAACAATGTGATACACTATATGGAGTAACGATGCAAAAGGATGGTGTATCGCAATTATTGAAAGTCGAACTACGAGATGCGGTGGATATTGCGCAAAAGGAGGATTAGATGGCTTGGTTTCAGAGCATTAAAGATGCATTTAAAAAAAGTGAAGACAAAGATAAATATTTAAGTGGTTTAAATAAATCACGTAAAAGTTTTGGTGATCGTATACGAGCTTTATCGAATAACTTTCATGGGATTAATGATGAGTTGTTAGAAGAGTTAATGATGATTCTTTTAGAAGGCGATGTTGGAATCCATACGGCCCAAAAAATCGTGGATCGTTTTGAAGAACATGGATCGGAATTAAAGAATTTTGATTCAATGGAAGATTATTTTATCTATATTCTTTATGAATTTTATGATGATGTTAAGGAAGAATATATTCATTTCAATTCAGATGGACCAACGGTTATATTAATGGTTGGAGTTAATGGATCTGGAAAAACGACAACTTCTGCAAAATTGCTTCAATTATATCAATCCTTAGGAAAAAAAGTAGCCGTTGTTGCAGCGGATACATTCCGTGCAGGTGCAATTGATCAAATCGATGAATGGGCACGTCGTATAGAAGTGCCTTGTATCAAAGGAAAACCAGGGCAAGATCCAAGTAGTGTTATTGTGGATGGTTGCCGTTATGCAAAAGAACATGCGATTGATATTTTGATTTGTGATACAGCCGGTCGTTTACAAAATAAAACCAATTTAATGAAGGAACTTTCGAAAATGAGCCGTGTAGCTACAAAAGAAATTCCTGGTGCACCACATGAAGTATGGTTGGTCTTAGATGCTACGACTGGACAAAATGGTATTACACAGGCGAATGTTTTCTTAGAAGCAACAAACGTAACGGGCATTGTTCTAACTAAGATGGATGGAACAGCAAAAGGTGGTGTTGTTCTTTCGATTCATGATCAATTGCATTTACCTGTACGTTTCTTAGGTCTTGGTGAAAAGCCAGAAGATTTACGTCCATTTGATGTAGCAGGTTATATTATGGGTATGACTAAAGGAATGAATGGGGATGATTGATAAAATCACAGCCAATGAGCTATTAGATGTCTATGGTCCCTTATTGACGAAGCATCAACAAAATGTATTAGATTTATATTATGCAGAGGATTTTTCCTATGCAGAAATTAGTGAAGAATTGGAAATTAGTCGTTCTGCGGTGATGGATACAGTACATCGAGCGACGAATCAATTAGAAAAATATGAGAAAATTATTCAATTTATCACAAAGAAGAAACAAATTCTTCAATTATGTCACGAGAAAAAGTATAATGATATAGAAAAAATTTTATAAATAGGAGGTACTATGTCAACAATTGTTATGAGTGTAAATGCAGGAAGTTCTTCATTGAAATTCCAAGTTTTTAAAATGCCAGAAGAGGAAGTTCTTGCGAGTGGAAATTTAGAAAGAATCGGAATTGAAGATGGAATCTTTGGAATGAAAACACCAAAAGAAGAAGTAAAAGAAACCTTAGATATTCCCGATCATGCAGTCGCAGTTGAAATTTTAATGAAAGGCTTAATTGAATATGGTGTTGTTCAAGATTTAGCAGATATTAAAGCTATGGGTCACCGTGTTGTTCATGGTGGTGAATATTTTTCTGAATCTGTTGCAGTCGATGAATGGTCTGAATCAAAAGTAGAGGAATTATGTGCTTTGGCGCCTTTACATAATCCAGGTGCATTGGTTGGATTACGTTCTTTTAGAAAAGCCTTACCAAATTGTAAACATACTTTTGTATTTGATACGGCATTCCATCAAAGTATGCCAGCTGAAAATTATATTTTTCCATTACCTTATGAATATTATACAGAAGATAAGGTTCGTCGTTATGGTGCACATGGTACAAGCCATGAATATTTGACAAAACGTCTTGCACAACTTCAAGGAAAGAAACAAGAAGAAATGAATATCATTACTTGTCATTTAGGAAATGGTGCAAGTATTACGGCTGTTAAAAACGGAAAATCATTTAAAACTTCAATGGGATTTACACCATTGGGTGGCATTATGATGGGTACACGTTGTGGAGATATTGATCCTGCTATTGTCCCATTCTTAATGAATAAGCATGGATATACACCAGATGAAATGGATACAATCATGAATAAAAAATCTGGTATGCTTGGCGTAAGTGGTATTTCAAGTGATGGAAGAGATATTGCTGCAGCAATTGAAGAAGGCAATGAACGTGCTATTTTATGTCAAAATGTTTATGTTAGCCGCATTGTTGAAGTCGTATCCGGATACTATGGTTTATTAGGTGGTGCTGATGCGATTGTCTTTGCGGGTGGTATTGGAGAAAACGATTGTGCGATGCGTCAACGTATTTGTGATGGTTTAAAGGATGCTTTTGGTGTTGTTGTTAATCCAGAAGATAATGATAATGTTCGTGGTGTTGAAAAATTATTAAGTGCACCTGAATCAAAAATGCAAGTATGGTTAATTCCAACAAATGAAGAATTAGTTATTGCTCGTGATGCATATCGTATTTTAGAAAATGCTTAAACAAATTATTGATAAAATTGAAGCCTATGATTCCATTGTGATCTTTCGACATGAATATCCAGATATGGATGCCTTAGGCTCTCAATTAGGAATGAAGCATGCCATTCTTGATTTATATCCGAACAAAAAAGTCTATTGTTTAGGCTCTTTGAATGAAGAGGCGGATGGCTTGATTGAAGAAATGGATTTGATTGATCAAGAAGTGATAGAAAAATCCTTAGCAATTATTACAGATACTTCAAATAAGGCACGAGTTGATGATCAACGTTTTCAATTGGCTAAAGAATCCATTCGAATTGATCATCATGTACAAGTTGAGACAATGTGTGATATAGAATATATTGATGATAAGGCAACAGCTGCTTGCGAAATTATCGCATTAGGTTTAAGAGAAATGAAGGCGAATATTTCGCAAAAGACAGCTCAATTGCTTTATTGTGGAATGGTTGCAGACAATATTCGCTTTACAATAGCAACCGTTCGTCCACAAACCTTTCTAGCAGCTAGTTATTTAATGGAACATGGAGTCGATGTCATTCAATGTAATGAACAGAATTTTAATAGTACTTACGATGATTATGTTTATGAGACCAAGGTTCGAAATAAAACAATAAAGAAAGAAAATGCTTTGTTTGCTATTATGGAAATTGAAGATTATCAGCCTTTGTCTTTTGCAGATGCAAAATCAAAAGTTTATTGTTTATCGGGCGTTGATGGAATTAATTGTTGGGGCTTGTTTACACGTATGGATGATGGTGTTCATTATGCAGCGAGTTTAAGATCCAAACGTTTGGATGTAAGAAGCATTGCTGAACAATTTAATGGTGGTGGACATATTTGTGCTGCCGGTATTAAAAATCTAAGTATTGAACAAGTATATCAGATTATTCAAGCATTAAGTGATTTATCAAAAAATTGAAACCTTATAAAAGGTTTCTTTTTTTGTGCTTTTTTTGCATAAAAAAGTGCATTTTAAGCACTAAATGAAAGAGAATGAAAAAATGAAAATAGAGTTAGTTTTAACTTTTTCGTTAAAATGACTTTATTTAAAGGGCTATGTGAATGTGTACACATTCACTAGTGAAAAAAATAAAAAAATTAACAATTAATGATTGTAATTTGTGAAAAATGATGATAGATTAACTTTAACAAAAGAAAAGAGGTTACTTTTATGGGATTCTTAAAAGGAAAAACCGCAATCATAACAGGAGGCGGACGTTCTGTATTGAGTGATGGTCGTTGTGGTTCTATTGGATATGGAATTGCGACAGCTTATGCCAAAGAAGGAGCTAACCTTGTCATTACAGGTCGTAATTTACAAAAATTAGAAGATGCGAAAGAAGAATTGGAACGCTTATATGGCATCAAAGTTTTAGTTGTTCAAGCAGATGTGGCTTCTGGCAATGATAATGAAGCTGTAGTTCAAAAGGTAGTTGATTTAGCCATCAAAGAATTTGGACAAATTAATGTATTGGTAAATAATGCACAGGCTTCTGCTTCGGGTGTTTCTTTAGCAGAACATACAACAGATCAATTTAATTTAGCACTATATTCTGGTTTATATTCTGTATTTTATTATATGAAAGCTTGTTATCCATATTTGAAGGAAAGCAAGGGCTCTGTTATTAATTTTGCCAGTGGAGCCGGTTTATTTGGAAACTATGGTCAAAGTGCTTATGCAGCCGCAAAAGAAGGAATTCGTGGTCTTTCACGTGTAGCGGCTACAGAGTGGGGCCAAGATGGAATTAATGTGAATGTAGTCTGTCCTTTGGCTTGGACAGCTAAACTGGAACAATTTCAGCAACAATATCCGGATGCTTTTAAAGCCAATGTTAAAATGCCACCAGCTGGTCATTATGGGGATGCCGAATTAGAAATTGGACGTGTTGTTGTACAACTTGCATCGCCTGATTTTAAATATATGAATGGTGAAACCGTTACGCTTGAAGGCGGTATGGGACAGAGACCTTAATTGGATATATCTCGGAAAGATACAAACCTTATTCTCTTTACACTTGTTAATTCCTATCTTTCCGTTTTATATAAGAAAATGACACACAGAAACTGTGTGTTTTTTTCTTGTATTCAAAAAAAAGGAAGCTTAATATGATATTAGGTGAGACAAATGAAAAAAGAAACAATAGAAAGAATACGAAAATTTAGTGAAGATCGAGATTGGGAAAAATTCCATAGCTGTTCTAATCTCGCAAAATCAATAGTGATTGAAGCAAGTGAATTATTGGAATGCTTTCAATGGTCAGATACAAATTATGATTTAGAGCATGTAAAGGAAGAACTTGCCGATGTAATGGTCTATTGTCGGAATTTGTTGGATTGTTTGGGCTTAGATGAGGATGAAATAATCAATTCAAAAATGGATCAAAATGAGAAAAAATATCCAGTTGAAAAGTGTAAAGGAAAAACAGATAAATATGATCAACTTTGATGGTGATAAACTATGACATCCAATCATTTACGCTATTTTATTGAAGTTGTCGAACAAAAGAATTTTACGAAGGCTGCTGAAAAACTCTATGTCAGTCAATCGGCTATTAGTAAAGCCATTCATTCTTTAGAAAACGAGCTTCAAACCTCTCTTTATGTCCATGATACGCGAAATTTTACCCTGACCTCATCGGGTGAATTGCTCTATCATTTTGCGAAAGACGTTCTTTCATATTACACGATTCGAGAAAATGAGTTAAAGGCAAAGATTAAAAATGAAAATAATATTCTACGTTTAGGCTTACCGCCTACGGCTGGAAGTATCTATTTTTATTCTTTAATTCATGATTTTAGAAAAGAAAATCCAGAAATTGAACTTCAAATTAATGATGCCACATCAAAATATATACCGGATCTTCTTTTAGAAGGGAAACTGGATTTAGGAGTTGTTATTGAGCCTTTTGAAGATGAACGTTTTATAAAAAAAGTTGCATATCAAACGGAAGCTGTTTTAGTCGTTTCAAATCAGCATCCTCTTGCCAATCAAAAGGAAGTTCATTTTTCTGATTTAAAGGATGAAAGCTTCATACAGGTAACCAAGGATTTTCAATATCGAAAGGTTTTTGAAAATTATTGTCAAAAAGCGGGCTTTATACCCAAGATTGTCTTTGAGACCAATCAATGGGATATGATTATAGAAATGGTGGCAGATAACCAAGGTGTTTCCATTTTACCTTTACCTTTATTGAATAATTATCATTCTAATCGGATTCATTGTGTTTCGATTACACATCCAAAATTTCCATGGGCATTAACCTTAATTCGTTTAGGAAAAGTACCTGTGACCTATGCGATGGGAAAATTTATAGACTTACTTTAATTCATAGTAAGTCTTTTTTTATGAATTTATTTCATAATTGATGAAAAAGGGATATTGGATTCTTTTCTATAAAAACGTTTAAATAAAATTAGGTTAAGCGCTTACGAAACGAAAAAATCATACATTTATGGAGGAGAATATTATGGAAACGAATCAAAAGTCTACACAAAAAATGGGGCGAGCTTATCTTATTGAAGCGATATTATTTCTAACCTATGCCTTTTTTGCCGTGAACTGGATTGCAGGAAGTACCCTTACAAGTCAAATTGCCGAAACCTTTGGTGTGGATAGTGGTGCATCTTCATCTTTTGTATCCAATGCCGTAACCATTGCGAAAATTATTGGAAATTTTCTAGCTGCATATATTTTAACTAAGCTTTATCCAAAAAAATCAATTGGACTTGGTTCTCTATTGATTTTTGGAGGTAGCTTAATTGCCGTCTTTGCACAATCCTATGTGATGTTTATCATTGGACGCTTTATGATGGGATTTGGTGGTGCAGTATATGTGATTTACTTTGCACCTTGTGTCATTCATTATTTTACGCCAGCTCAAAGACCTACGATTAATGCGTTAAATAGTTGTGCTTATAATTTTGGATCCATCGTAGCTTTATTAATTGTTGGACCAATCATCTTAGCTTTAAAAACTTGGCAAAAGAGTATGGGATTTTTTGCGGCAATTAGTGGAATTTTATTTGTTCTTTGGTTGATTTTTGGTGAAGATTTTGAATTAAATAAAACCGCGAATACTTCAGAAGAAAAACGCTTTACGCTTGGCGATGCAATGAAGGAAAAAATCACTTGGTTATTACCATTAAGCTATTCAGGTGTTTTAATTCTTTATTTAACTTTATTGCAATTATTTCCTCGTACGGAAGGTTCAGCAATCAGTGCTTCAACCTTAAGTGCATTAACAGGGATTGGTGGAATTATTGGAACTTTACTTGCGATTCTGCTTTCGAAAAAATATCATAAGAGAAAACCAGTTATCATTGTTTGTGGCATCATCATGACGGCAAGTGCCTTTCTTATGGTCAAAACATCAACTCCTGGTGTAGCTGTTGTATGTGCTTTATTTTTAGGAACCTTTATGTTCTTGCCAATGACTTCATTGATGATGATTCCGCAAGAACTACCCGATATGACTCCAAGTCGCCTAACGGCTATTATGGGTGTATTCTGGGCTATGTCTTATATTATTGAAACGGTTGTATTCTTCTTATTTGGTGTCATTTTTGATAAAACAGGAAGCTATAATTCAAGTATTTTGATTGCTGTTATCTTAAGTTTATCCTTTGTGGTTGTTGGCTTATTCTTGCCAGAAACTGGAAAAGATTAGGAGATTCATATGTTTCAAGTTTACCAACAAGTTTTAAAGAATGGCGAAACGATGGCTTATCGTGAAGAAAAGATGAATTGTGATGGACCAACTTTACTATTGATTCACGGGAATCAAAGCTCTTCCATATTTTATGAGCATTTAATGGAAGACTTAAAAGAGAAGGCACACATATACGCCATTGATTTAATAGGATTTGGTGATTCATCTTATCATCATGCGCATAAAACCATGAAGGATTGGGCAGATGATCTTGCTTTATTTATGGAAGAAAAAGAAATTGATCAAGCAATTGTTCTTGGTTGGTCTGCAGGTGGTGGCTGTGCTTTAGAACTTGCAGCTTGCTATCCAGATAAAGTTAAACATTTGATTTTGTTGGCATCGGTTGGCGTACAAGGTTTTAAACTTCCATTACGTGATGAAAATGGAGCAATCGTAGAAGGAAAGTATCTTAGTAAAAGAGAAGATATCATAAAAGATCCGGGTACAATGATTCCAATTACACATGCAATTGAAAAGAAAGACAGTGCTTTTTTAGAAAAGGTATGGAAGGCAACCATCTTTAATTTACATTGTCCCGAAAAGGAAGATTTAGATGCTTATATGCAAGCAATCTTAAAAGAAAGATGTTTTGTTGATATTAGTGTAGCGCTTTGTCAATTCAATATCACAAGTGAAGATGATTTAGTGAAAGGCAGTGGACGCATTCATGATATTCAATGTCCAGTGACGTGGATTCATGGTAAAAAGGATATCATTGTGAATTATGAGGTAGGAGCAAATAGTGTAAAGTTCTTTGATGCAAAAGCACAATTACTTCCGATTGAGGATGCAGGACATGCCAGCTTTATGGATCAACCAGAACGATTTAAAGAAATAATGGAAGAAATTCTTCGATAAAATAGAATGGAGAAAAAATAATGAAAACAGTTCAAGAAATTTATGCAAGTAAAGTAAAAAGTGCAAATGAAGCTTTAGATTTAATTCAAGATGGAGATTATATCTTTTCTGCGCAAGCAGCAGGAGAACCAATTGAAATTATGTCAAATCTCCAACACTTAAAAGAAACGGGTGTAAAGGGGTGTCACTTGAATACCTGTTTACCTTTAAAAGATTATCCAGTTTTTCATGATCAAGAAATGAAAGGTATTTTAGATCATAATGCTTGGTTTATGTCCGGGGCTTTGCGTCAAGCCTATCAAGAACATATGGTAAGTCCCGTTCCACAAAGTTCAACTTCGATTTTACGTAAAACCTTACAACGTTGTGAATATGAACATTGGCGTCCGGTGGTTATTTGTACCGTATCACCAATGGATGAGCGTGGTTATATGACGCTTTCAGTCAGTGCTATTTATGAAAAAGACTTAATTGATTATGGGGCATTGGTACTTGTAGAAGTAAATCCAAACTTTCCTAGAACTTATGGGGATACTTTGGTTCATGTTTCTCAAGTTGATGCGATTGTAGAAGCAAATCATCCAATCCCTTTGGCTAATTTAGCACCTTATACCGAAACGGATGCAACCATTGGGAAATATATTGCCGATTTAATTGAAGATGGATCTACGATTCAATTGGGTATTGGAAATATTCCGAACGCTGTGGCAAATGAATTAAAAAAGAAAAAACATTTAGGTATTCATACAGAAATGTTTACTGAAACGATGGTTGATTTAATTGAATGTGGTGCTGTAGACAATTCACAAAAAGGATTGAATAATGGATATTCTGTTTGTTCTTTTACAATGGGTTCTCAACGTTTATATGATTATATTGACAATAATCCTTCCGTTTTATTTAAATCTTGTACCTATACCAACGATCCATATACGATTGGTTTAAATGAAAAGTTTGTTTCAATTAATGCCAGTTTAGAAATTGATTTATATGGGCAAGCAGCCAGTGAAACGGTTAAGGGAATGCCTTGGTCAGGGACTGGTGGACAGTCAGAAACAGTACAAGGTGCACAAATGTCGAAAGGTGGAAAATCCATTTTAGCAATGCATTCAACGTATACGACAAAAGATGAAAATGGTAATGAAGTGCTTCATTCAAAAATTGTATCAAGTTTACATAAAAATTCAGCTGTTACGACAAGTCGAAATGATACGGATTATGTTGTGACTGAATATGGGGTTGCATGGTTGCGTGGCTTAACAATTGGACAACGGGCGAAGGAATTGATTAAAATTGCACATCCAGCTTTTAGAGAACAATTAGAAAAAGAAGCAGAAGAATTGTGCATTTGGTAAAAAGTAAAAACTAAGCAGTTGAATCTGCTTAGTTTTTTTAAGAAATAAAAAGCTTCCAAAAAGCAAAAAATAATGGCTGGGGTACTAGGATTCGAACCTAGGAATAGCAGATTCAGAGTCTGCGGCCTTACCGCTTGGCGATACCCCAATTTGCTAATAAATCATACTATGCTTATTTATCTTTCGCAATAGTTTCCTTGAAAAATAAAAAAACCATTGTAAAATAATCCTATGTTAAATGAATATGTAATTAAAGCCATTTTCTCATTAATTATTTTAAGTGTTGGTTGGATTGTGGCTCGTATTGTAAAACGCGTCATCCTTAAAATCTCAGAAAAAACATTAGAGCCAGGTGTATTTACCTTTTTAGGTTCTTCGGCATCCATTTGTATTCGTATTATTACAATTGTCTTTGTACTTGATCAATTTGGTGTGAATTCAAGTGTAATTGTTGGAGCCTTTTCCGCTTGTGCTTTAGGTATTTCTATGGCATTGAAAAGCAATATGGCAGATGTTGCCGGAGGGTTTCAAATTCTATTAACCAAACCTTTTAAGGTAGGAGAATATGTAAAGGTTGCTACTTATGAAGGAACGGTTGTTCAAATTGAATTGATGTATACAGTGATTCAATCGGTCAATCTAGAAAATACGGTCATTCCAAATTCAACAATGGTTGGTGATATTTTAGTCAATTGTACGCGTCAGAAAAATCGTCGAATTCACTTAACCCTTCCTTTGAGCTTAGATCAAGATATTAGCCAAGCACAAAAGGAGCTTGTAACAGTCTTTAGTGAACTACCTTGTTTATTAAAGGAGCCAGCAGGTGAAGTATTAGTGGATGAAATTACTTCGAGTTCAGTTATTTTAGGCATTTATTGTTATTGTGCTTGTGATGATTATTGGCGTGCAAGTAGGGAATTGCTCGCATTAATCAATAAAAAAAGAATCGAAGCGAATTTAAGTACGCCTTACGATTCTCTTAGAGTAGAGCAAGTTTCTTAAAAGCTTTTTGAATTCCATCATCTTCAAGTGAAGCGGTAACCCAATCCGCTTTTTTTTGTACAATTGGATCTGCATTTTTCATTGCAATGGATGTTTTGGCATATTCAAACATACATAGATCATTAAAACCATCACCAATCGCAATGCATTCTTTTGATGGCATATTCCAATACTTTAATAAGCGATCCATGCCATCTGCTTTTGAAATGCTAAGACTGGCTATTTCACCACTTTCTTTTCCTAAAGGTTCAAAGGTTGCTGGTACAACGTCAAAATCTTTTTTTAAATCTTCCTCGATTTTTTTATAAGGAGTATCTGAAGATAAAAAGGTGATTTTATTGATTGGATAGTCATAGAAGGATTGTACAACTTTTGCGTTTCGAATGATTTGAACAAGACCATGTTTTTCATAGGCTTCATCGCTTAAGTTTTTACAAACTTTTTTGGTAAGTTCTACTAACTGATTCATCGTCGATTGTGTGCAATATAGGCAATTCCAACTTTCATAAATAGCTGGAATTTGATGGCGCACAAAGTAAAGAACAAGTTGTTGCATTTGTTTTTTTGTAAAGCATTCATCATGTAATACGGTATCTTTCACTTCGATATGGGCGCCTGAACCAGCTACAATCGCATCGTAGTTGATTTTTAATAAATCACCATAGATTTCCATTTTTTGGCGACCTGTACAAAGACAAAGCTTATGTCCATTTTTTTGTACTTGCCAACAAGCTTCAAGGGCACTTTGAGGAATATATCCATTTGGATGAAATAGGGTGCCATCAGCATCTAAAAAAATTACTGTCATTTTCTTCCTCCTTTTTTTAACTTTACCATAGTTTTCTTTTAAATTTCTAAGTGAAAAGTTGAAAATTTGGATAAATTTGAAGTTCATGGTATCCTTTTATAAGACAATGGGAGAAAAATATGGATATTTTAGATGTAATATGCTTAGCCGTTAGTTTTTTATTTGTGGTCGGAATGTGCTTTTTACCAAATTCGGCTTGTGATTGGCTTGCACAAAAGGTTTCGTTTGGTTCTTTTGGAATCCGCGAATTACCAAGACGAAATGATCGAACGGATACACTCGCAAATTGTATTTTATTTGTATTATTTCTTTTTTCTTGTGTATATTGGATGATTCCAGATATGACAATTGTCTATATTTTATACACAATTCTTTATTTGCTAAGTTGTATTTTCTTATTTGGGCAGACTTGTCGCATCTCAAAAGATTTTGGTGATGGGGCCCATTTGACCTTATTTTTATTGATTGGATTGATGATGTTTGTTTCTTATGTTTCAGCACTTGGTCTTTTAAATGGTCAACAAATTATAATTGATGTTGTTCAATTTAGAAAACAAGTTCAAGCCAATCAATTATTGGATTATTTCTATTATTTGAAAAATCATGAGTTTTTTTCTGTTCTAATCCAAGGTGTTTTATTTTTTGCGAGTTTTTATCTTATTTGGGCGCAATTTAAATATATGCGTCTAGAAGATTCTTTTAAAGCCAATCATATTGTTTTATTTGCGTTTAAGATTCTATTTGTTTGCGCAATTATGTTAGGCTTATCCTTTGGCGGATTTTATGCCATAGATTTTGCTTATTATGTAGGAAGGTGAACTTTATGAAAGAAACATTGATTACACTTCGTCATGAAATGGAAAAGGAAGGGATTTCTGCGTTAATTGTACCAACCAGTGATCCGCATTCGACAGAATATGTCTGCGCACATTATGCAGCTCGAAAATATGTCTCCGGTTTTACAGGAAGTGCTGGAATTCTTGTGGTTTGTAAGGATTGTGCTGGTTTATGGACAGATGGACGTTATTTCTTACAGGCTGCAGATCAATTAGAAGGATCTGGTATCGATTTGATGAAAATGGGACAGGTCGATACACCTTCGATTGAGGATTATATTTTAGACCATTTAGATGAGAAAGAAGTCGTAGGTTTTGATGGTCGTCTAATTACGATTGCGCAATTTGATCAATATCAAGAAGCATTTGAAGAAAAAGAGCTTTGTATCAATGCGGAAGTTGATTTAGTTGATCGAATTTGGACAGATCGTCCTGCCTTACCTGCCACTAAGACCTATTTATACGATGAAAAATATGCAGGTAAGTCTGTGGCGGATAAATTGGCTGAAGTTCGAAAAGAAATGGAAGAAAGAGAAGCCGATCATTTAATTCTTAGCAAGATTGATGAAATTGCTTGGTTATTAAATTTAAGAGCAGATGATATTACTTACTATCCAGTAGCGCTTGCTTATATGATTTTGAGTAAAGAAAGTGGAACTCTATATATTGATGAAAGTCGCTTAGATGAAAATAGTCGTCAATTGTATGAAAGTTTAAATCTATCGATTAAGGGATATGATGAAATTTATACAGATATTTCTAGTTTAGATGGTCTTGTGACTATTGATCCGGATACGGCAAATGTTCGTCTATCGCTTTTATTGACTTGTCCTTCGATTGAATTGCCAAGTCCAATCATTGATTTAAAGGCAATTAAAAATGATGTTGAAATCGCAAATACAAAAATTGCTCATTTAAAAGATGCGGTTGCTGTAACGAAATTTATGTATTGGTTGAAACATACGGATTTAAGTAAAGAAAGTGAATTATCTGTATCTGCTAAGTTACAATCATTTAGAGCAAAACAAGAAAATTATATTGAAGATAGCTTTGCACCAATTTGTGCTTATCAAGAGCATGGAGCAATTATTCATTATCAATCAACGCCAGAAAGTAATGTAGCGTTGGAGCAAAAAGGTTTTCTAATGATTGATAGTGGGGGGCAATATTTAGAAGGAACAACAGATATTACGCGTACTTTTGTTTTAGGGCCAATCACGGAAAAACAAAAACATTGGTTTACGGTTGTCCTAAGAGGACATATTCGTTTAGAAATGGCACATTTCTTAGAAGGTTGCTCGGGTAAAAATCTAGATATATTAGCTCATGGTCCAGTTTGGGATGAACAAATGGATTATCAACATGGTACAGGTCATGGTGTTGGTCATTTATCGAGTGTTCATGAAGGGCCACAAAGTATTCGTTGGAAAGGCAATGATGCGATTATTCATCCAGGCATGATTACAAGTGATGAACCAGGAATCTATATTCCGAATGAATTTGGCATACGTCATGAAAATGAAATTTTAGCAGTTGCTGATGAAAAGAATTTTTATGGTCAATTTATGCACTTTGAAACCTTGACTTGGGTTCCTTTTGATCGTTATGGAATTGATGCAAGCTTAATGCAAGAAAATGAATTGGATTGGTTAAATGCATATCATCAAAAAATTGTTGAAAAACTAAGCCCATATTTGAATGGTGAAGAAAATGCTTGGCTAGAAGAAATTTGTGCGCCAATTACGAAATGAAAGAAAGAATGATTCCATCAACATGTCCACATTGTGGGCATGTTTTTCAAATTAAAAGAGATACAATGGTGATTGCTAGGATGAATTCAATCATTGATTCTCGCTTAGAACAAGGTACGTATTTCACCCACCAATGTCAGGCATGTCATAAGCTTTATTATCTAGAACAACCATTTTTATATCATGATCCAGATCAGAAATATCTTTTAATTTTATCCAATCAAGAAAAGTTTAATAATTTACCAGAGGATGAGCAGGTGATTCGTTGTCGTAATGTTGTACAGTTTTTATTTTGTTATCGAGTGAAAAGTCAAGGTTTAAATATTAGCCTTGTTTTAAAAAAGAAAATACAGCTTGAAAAGAAAGAGGGGCATTCGGTTCGTTTTGATCGCTATGATATCGAGAATCAATGCTTATGGTTTTTATCGGATTCACAATGGAAAGCGATTCCTTTAAAAA
>CAVBLW010000029.1:0-17940 GCA_963596085.1 Bacteroidaceae bacterium
TTTTAAATACTAGTGCTTTTCTTTTTAGTTATACAAATTCTGCAAAGTTAAGGATACATCTATAACCTTAGACTAGTAATTACTTTTTCTTATGATTTAAATGAAAAAAGTAATCTTCCATTTTCTAATAGATAAAAAGAGATATGTTATAATGATTATCGAGGTGAAATTTATGTACCTATTTTTATACTTTTTATCGAGTGCAATCTTTTTTTCTGCTCGATGGGCGTTTGACTATTTTGGACTTTCCTGCTTCGAACAAATTCCCTTTCATTTAAAAGTTTCATTAGAAGGAACAAATAAAGAATTTATTTTCGATTGGTTTAAAATGTGTGGCACAAAAAGTGTTTTATTATGCATTCTTTTATATGTATTTACTTATGTCCCTTTACTCTCTACACATGTTTATGCGTATACATTATTGATTTGTATTCTTTTGATTGTTGCAGCTGGTTTACAAGTTGGATTTTTTGAATGGATTATGAATCAATTCCGTAAAACAAATCTTTACGAAAATTATTTCGTGGATACAAAAGATGTTCACTTAACTTTTCCAGAAAAGAAAAGAAATTTAATCGTTATTTATGTTGAATCCCTCGAAACGACTTATACATCGAAGAAAAATGGTGGAAATTATCCAAAAGATTTGATTCCAGAATTATCCAGTCTCGCAAACGATTACATTAATTTCAGTCATCAAAAAAAACTAGGTGGTGCTCAAATGGTAGCTGGAACTGGTTGGACTACCGGTGGATTGGTCGCAAGTAGTGCTGGTGTAGGTCTTACTGTCCCCTTATCTTCTAAACGCTTTACCAAAGATGCTCCTTTTTTATCCCAAATTAAATCCTTAGGAGACATTCTTGAAGAACAAGGTTATAATCAAGAACTTTGTATTGGATCAGATGCAAGCTTCGGTGGAAGAAGAAATTATTTTAGTCAACATGGGAATTACACCATTTGGGATACACATAGCGCAAAAAATTATTTACCAGAAAACTATCAAGTTTTTTGGGGCTATGAAGATAAAAAACTTTTTGAATTCGCTAAAAAAGAAATAACGCGACTTTCACAACTTGATGCACCTTTTAATTTTCAATGTTTAACTGTAGATACCCATCATCCAAAAGGCTACCTTGATGAAAATGCGAAAGAAATTTATCCTGAACGTTTATCCAATATCATACGCTTTGAAAGTCATCTCATTGGAGAATTTATCGAGTGGATTCAAGAACAACCTTTTTATAATGATACAAGTATTGTGATTACTGGTGATCATACAAGTATGGCTGCTCAATATATTAACCATACCTATGATAAAAACTATCAAAGAACAACTTTAAACGTCTTTATCAATAGTTCACAAAAACCATTCAAAGAAAAGAATCGACAATTCACAAGCTTTGACCTATTCCCTACAATATTATCAAGCTTAGGTGTAAAAATAGAGGGAGAACGTTTAGGCTTTGGAACCAATTTATTTTCAAAAAAGAAAACTTTAATTGAAAGAATGCCAATCAAAAAATTTGATCAAGAATTAAGAAAACAATCTTCTTATTACAAAAATCACATTTTATAAAAAAACTCGGATCGATTATGATCCGAGTATTTACTTTCAAAATGAATCTAATCAGCAGATTCTTCCAGTCGAACTGCACCACAAACATTATAATTTGGACAAGCATCGTTACAAGCTGATTCGCAAATCGCATTTAATGAAGAACGCATGGAAGGTGTCATCATCGTCGTAATTTCATCTCCATCATAACCAACCACAAAACTCTTTTCACTAATCATAATTGGTCGACGTAAGATGGAAGGGTTCTTCTGAATCAAATCAACTAATTCAGAAAGTGAGAAATCATTAATATCCCGTTTTAAAGCTTTAAAAGCCTTTGAACGAACTGAAATAATATCTTCCGTACCATTTTCACTACGCGATAAGATATACTTAATTTCATCCTTATTTAACAAAGAAGTAAATATATTTTTTTCTACAAATTCAATATCATTCTCTTTTAGCCATTGCTTCGCTTTACGACAGCTTGCGCAGCCAGGTGAAGTATAAATAATAACCATAGTTTACATCCTCCGTTCAAATCATTATAACAAATTTTTATAAAAGATTGGTATAAATATTAAAAAAATATATAGACATTTGAATGAATTTAAAATTGTAAAAATACTCATTTGAAAAGTAATATTCTAGAAATCCTAATCTTCATAGGATGAGCTAGAAATTCTGTGTAAAACCTAAAAAAACTTGAATTATCAATAGATTATGTTAATCTTTATACATAAACTGTTGATACGGAAATCAAACGAAATAGGAACGCAAAGAGAGCTCATGTTGGTGGAATTGAGTGGTTACCGTTTCGCAAATGGGCCGTGGAGGGTGTAGTGAAAAAGTTCATTGACTAGCTACAACGATTCATTCACGTTATCGAATGAGAATTCTATTCAAAGTGTACAATAATATTGTAAAACGAGGTGGCACCGCGGGTATATACTCGTCCTTGAAAAAATCTGGACGAGTTTTTTTTCGTCCTAAACTAAGGAGGAATTATATTTATGAAAAGAGTTTTAAGTGCTGTTAAGCCAACTGGTCGATTAACATTGGGAAATTATATCGGAGCAATTCGACAATTTGTCCAATATCAAGATGAATATGAAATGTTTATCTTTATTGCCAATGAACACGCAATTACAATTCCAATCGACCCAAAAGAATTACGACAAAATACCAAAGATTTAATTGCCTTATATTTAGCAGCAGGACTTGATCCTGAAAAATGTACATTATTTTTGCAAAGTGATGTCGATGCACATGCAAAATTAGGTTGGGTCATGACTTGTATGTCTTATATGGGTGAACTACAAAGAATGACACAATATAAGAGTAAAACAGCCAATGGAGAAACAGGAATTACAGCTGGTCTATTCACTTATCCATGCTTAATGGCTGCTGATATCTTGTTATATGATGCTGAATATGTGCCTGTTGGCATCGATCAAAAACAACATGTTGAATTAACAAGAAATCTAGCGGAACGTTTTAATCATCGCTACAGTGATACATTTGTATTACCAGAACCTCTCATGGCAAGCCATGGTCAAAAGATCTACTCTTTGCAAGAACCTACGAAAAAAATGTCAAAATCTGAAGATAATCCTAAAGGTACGATTGACTTATTAGATGATCCAAAAATTGCACGCAAAAAAATCATGAGTGCGGTAACGGATTCAATTGGTATTGTTCAATATAACCCTGAAAATCAACCAGGTATTTCAAACTTATTAACCATTGAATCATGTTTAAGCAATGAATCAATTGAATCTATTGTAGAACGCTTTAAAGGTAAAGGATACGGTGAATTCAAAAAAGAAGTTGGTGATACAGTCTATAAATTCTTAGAACAACTACAGGAAAAATATCGCCAAATCATCGCATCAAATACAATCGATGAAGTTTTAAATCAAGGAGCTGAAAAAGCAAATTATATTGCCAATAAGAAAATTAGAAAAGTTTATAAAAAAGTTGGTTTCACTATTAAAAAATAGACAAAAAAAAGGTTGATTTACGATTAAATCGTAAACAACCTTTTTTATAAAACATAGAACAATAAAAGAACAAAAATTCCTAAGAAAATACGATAATATCCAAAAATGGTAAAATCATGTTTTTTGACATAATTCATTAAAGAACGAATTGCTATTAAACTGACAACAAAGCTAATCAAAGTTCCAATTATCAATAAGATCAATTGTGAGAATGAAAATAAACCATAGTTACTAAAGTATTTTACAATCTTTAATAAGCTCGCTCCAACCATTGTTGGAATCGCAATAAAGAAGCTATATTCACTCGCAATTGTACGTGTACAACCGGTGAACAAACCACCTAAAATTGTTGCACCACTACGACTTGTTCCTGGAATCAAGGCCAAGCATTGAAAGAAACCAATTTGAAGTGCTGTTTTATAATCCATCTCTTCAATTTTATGAATCGTAGGTTTTTTCGGCTTTTTCTCAACAACAATAAAAATCAAACCATACGCAATTAACGTTACCGCAATCACAAAATTTGCTGATAAATAAGAATCAATAATATCATTTAAAATTAAACCGATAATACCTGCAGGAATACATCCAACGATAACTTTCAACCATAAATTAAAAGTTCGATTCTTTTGCGCTTTATTCTTTTTTCCATCCCAAGGATTCAAGCGATGCCAGTATAAAAACAAGACAGCTAGAATACTTCCAAATTGAATAACAACCTTAAAAACATCAAAGTAAGCTTCCGGAAGCATAGGCCAAATGCTATTAAAAATTAATAAATGGCCTGTACTACTAATTGGAAGCCACTCCGTAATCCCCTGTATAATTCCTAAAATTATTGTCTTAATTAAATCTAAAATAAACGCCATATTACTTCCTACTTTCTATATATTGAACAACCATCTCTTTAAAAATTTTCCCACGAATTTCATAATTTTTAAATTGATCAAAACTAGAACATGCAGGACTTAATAAAATCGTATCCCCTGGTTTTGCGATTTCACACGCCTTTCCAAAAGCTTCTTCCATCGTTTGACAAGATTCTTGATGTGTAAAAATTGATTTAAACTGATCTTTTGTCTGTCCAAAGGAAAAACAATATTTAATTTTCGAATCATATTGTTTTAAATCGTCAAAGGAAATATGTTTATCTTTTCCGCCACATAATAAGATAACATTTTGATCAAAAGCACTTAATGCTGCACATGCACTATGCGTATTCGTTGCTTTTGTATCATTATAAACACGAATCTGATCAAATTCTCCAACAAATTCAATTCGATGTTCAACCCCTTTAAATTCTTTAATAACGGTTTGAATATCTTCTAAAGTGACGCCCATATGATAAGCCATACATGCAGCCATCATTGCATTTCCACAATTAAAATCGCCAACTATTTTCAAATCCTTTTGTTCGAACAAAACAAGATCTTTGAAATAAGCTTTCCCATCCTTCACATATAAATCAACATCTTCTCTTTTCAAAGAAAAATCAATAATTTGACAAGGAATGTCTTTAGCATATTTCACGATATTTTCATCATCCACATTACGAATAAAATAATCTTGCTCATTTTCATTTTGATAAATCTTCATCTTAGAAACATAATAATCTTCTAAAGAATCCATATAATCAAGATGATCTGGAGCTAAATTTGTCACGGTACTAATATGTGGTTTAAAAGTATCAATACCTAACAATTGAAAATTACTTAATTCTAATGCAACATTACATGCCTTCCCATCATCTTCTAAAACCTGTTCACTTAATGGAATCCCAATATTACCAGCTACGACACTTTTCCCTTTTTTCTTTAACATTTCATGTAATAAAGTAGTAACCGTTGTTTTTCCATCCGTACCTGTAATTGCTGCATAAGAAAAATCTTTCGCAAAACGATAAGCAATTTCAATTTCGGTATAAATTGGAATCGCATGTTCAACAAAATATCGAACAAGTTCAACACGATAAGGAATTCCTGGGTTTTTAACGACAAATTCATAATCCGTCTGTTTCAACCAATCTGGATGTCCTTCATCAACAACTTGAATGTTTAAGTTTTCTAATTCTTCTTTGTTTTCAATTTTTTTCGCATCTGTAAGAATGACCTCATAAGCGTTTTTCACTAAGAGCTTACTTACAGAAATTCCACTTCTTGCACCACCTATAACTAATACTTTATGCATATTACATAACTCCTATCATATATCCTAAAATTGCTAAAAGAACCCCGACAGCCCAGAAGCGATGAACAACCTTCGTTTCAGACCATCCACCTTTTTCATAATGATGATGCAAAGGGGCCATACGGAAAATGCGTTCATGTGTCCTTTTATAATGACTAACTTGAATAATTACACTCAATACTTCTGCTACAAAAACTCCACCAATTAAGATCAATAAAATTTCTTGTTTTAAAACCATCGCAACTGCAGCTATAAAACCACCTAAGGCTAAAGATCCCGTATCACCCATAAAAACCTGAGCAGGATGCTTATTGTACTTTAAATAGCCCAAAAGACTCGCAATCAATAAAAGAATTAAAAACGCAAGATTTCCCTCTTGATCCATGAGTGAAAATCCTAAGAAAGGAAGCAAAGCAATAATCATTTGACCTGCACATAAACCATCTACACCATCAGTAAAGTTAACAGCATTCGTTTCCGCAGTAAACATAATTAATACAAAGAAAAAGTACAATATACCCAAAGGTATTGAAACATTACAAATTGGAATTAAAAGATTCGTCGAAGCTCCAAAACTCATATATAAAATAAAAAATAAAACAGCTAGAATTGTTTGTAATAAAAATTTTGCTTTGGGTTTTAACCCTTCATTATCTTTTTTTACTACAATAATATAATCATCAATAAAGCCAATAATCCCATAACCTACAAAAGCCAATAAAACAATAATGACTTTTGAATCAAGTATTACCCAATGAAATAAGCTAAAGAGTAAATAAAGAATGGTTGGTACAAAAATAAAAGCTAAACCACCCATCGTTGGGGTACCTGTCTTCTTTTTATGACTCTCTAAGCCTTCTTCTCTTTCTGTTTGTCCAAATTTAATTTTATGTAAATAATCAATCAGTTTAGGCATAAGTATAAGGGTTAATGCTAAACTACAAATAAAACCGATCATAAAAATAAGATATTGGTTCATACACACACTCCAATCAACTTTCTAATTATATCATTTTCAGCCCTGATGTACAATTCACGTTTAATCATTCAACGGTGATACCTTAAATTTAGACTTGAAATCATATAGATGAAATGTTATTATATATAAGCGATTGTGATTTTAATTCGATAGTAGTGTAATAAAAGGAGGACAATCAAGATGTCAAAAAGATGTGCAGTATCTGGACGTGGTCCTTTATCAGGAAATAGACGTTCTCACTCAATGCGTGCAACTCGTCGTAAATGGAATGTTAATTTACAAAAAGTACGTGTAGTTGTTGACGGAAAACCACAAACTATTAAAGTAAGTGCTAGAGCTTTGAGAACTTTAAAGAAACAAGGTGCTATTTAATAAGGACATAAATTAAGACGAACATAGTTCGTCTTTTTTTATAATATTAAAGAATGAATGGTTCGACTAACAATTGGACTATTTTTTTTGATATATTCTTTTTGTAACCAATCTAAATATAAACCAGGAGAAACCACATTTCTAAGATTCAAAACATCTTGACCTACAACCGAAAGAATAGAATCAATAAATAAAGCACAATTTGCTCCAAGAGCCCAATAGGTTTTAAATCGCCCTTTTTCAATTTGATAAAAGGATGCATGCGAATAATAAGCTAAACGATTGGCATAATCTTGTTCTAGTTCCATTTTTAAATTCGATTTTGGCTCTCTTTGAATCGGAGCATACCAAGCTGTCGCTTGATCCATTTGATGATGCAATACATCTCTTAATTGTTTTTCTTGATTAAGGCTTAATTGAATACCGTATTCAAAAATCGTATTTTTTTCCTTTGAAAGAATCATAGGTAAATATAAATCATAAGGAGCTAGAAAAAAAATTCCTTTACCAACTGTTCCGTTTAAACGATGGCTTTCTTGATCATAATTCCCGTAACTATAAACCATATTATCAAAAACAATTGTGATATGTCCTACCTTTTGAAACCCCTTTGGGCCAACATGAACCATTAAGCGTAGATTTGTCTTTATTTGTGATTCAAGTTCATCTTCCGACTTTAAATCATATTTTTTTAAGATTTTAAAAGTCCAATCTGGAATAAAGGCACAAAGAATCGTAGGTAAAGATAAACGATATCTTCTTTTCCAAGAATGATCCATCAAAGGATTCAATGAAAACATCATTTCACAACTATAACGGAAACCTAATAATAATACATAAATCCCCATGAACATCATGATCCATTCTGAATCAAATTGACTATAAAATAACAGATACAAACCGACAGATAAAAAAGCAATCGCATTGATAAATGTAAATAACTTTCCTTTATTTGAATTCCATACATATATTAACCATTGAATAAAACAACAAAGGCCATAAAAAATGGAATAAGCACCTAAACCAACACGAATAACCCATTCTGGAAAATATTGATGACTACATAAAAAAAAGGCAAAGATAAAAGAAGAAAATGCGAGAAAGCCATCCATGATTTTACGTTTTCTTACAAAATGAACAGTCATCAATCCACCATGCCATAAAGAAGCAAAAATGGCTGCAATCAAAATCAAAGAATATACACGATTTGGTATAATGATCATAATAAATCCTGCCACGATAAAGATCAAACCAATGCATAAATTTAATATCAATTCAGCCATATAATTCCTTCCTATTTCAAATTAGATTGAATACATAAAACACGCCCATATTCAATTTCAACAAGTCCTTTGCTTCCAACAATATGATTGCTTGAAAGATACAAATCCTCACAATCAATGATTTGACGATTTAATGGATAAAGAAAATGATGAAGTGATATCATCGTTTTTTCTAAAGCAAAAAATGAAACATGTTTATAATTTGCCTCTAAAAAATGTTTTCCTTTGGGTAATAAGCTCACTTTTTGATTTTCATCCATTAATATTAATTTTTCCTCACGATGCATAAGCAATAGAATATTGATCATCGTATGATCTAATCGACCAGAAATCGCTCCCCACAAAATCACTTGTTCATAGCCCAGCTCTTTACATGTTCGAAGCGCTAATTCACTATCGGTTTCATCTTTTTGTACAGGATGTTTATAAATTTGATTACAATGTTTAGAAAGAAAAAGGTAATCTTCTTTAGACATTGAATCAAAATCACCAATCGCAAAAGACATTGGAATTCCTTGTTTTAAAAGAAGAAGTGCGCCCGAATCAACACCAACATAATCAAAACCTTCTAAATTAGGAATCTTGTTTGATTTAGGTGTAATTAAGATTACTTTTTTCATTTCAACAAAGACTCAACATTTTGACAAATATCACCTTTAAATACATAACTACCTGCTACAAGTGTATCACTTCCAGCATTAATGGCAAGCTGGTAAGTCTGTCCATTGATACCACCATCTACTTCAATTCGATACGTTAAGTCATTTTCCTTTCGATAGGTATTTAACCATTCAACTTTTTCAAGCATATCTCTCATAAAAGATTGTCCACCAAATCCTGGTTCAACCGTCATGATTAAAACCATATCAACTTCCTTTAAAAGAGCCTCTATTATTTTTACATCCGTTTTTGGTTTTACCACGATTCCAGCCTGAACACCTTGTTTTTTTATTTCATGAATCAAATCTAATGAACGATCGACATCATAATCCAATGCTTCAATATGGAAAGTCACCATATCAGCACCAGCTTCAATAAACTTAGGTGCATATTTTTCAGGATCAGTCACCATTAAATGAACATCTAAGACCATTGATGTCATTTTTCGAAAGCCTTTTAATAAATCTGGACCAAATGTTAAATTTGGTACAAAATGGCCATCCATTACATCGAAATGTAGCCATTGAGCCTTTGATGCATTTAATGCATCCATTTGTTCTTTCATTTGAGAATAATCCATTGATAGAACAGATGGTGATACAACTAATTGATTCATATTTTTCCCTCCTTAATCAGTTTATAATCTTCATACATTTTTGGATTGATTAAACCTTTTTCCATCGCTTGTTTAATTGCACAATCCGGTTCTTTTAAATGTTTACAATCTTTAAATCGACATTGCCCCAAATAAGGTTCGAAATCTTTGATCACAAAATCAAGTTCAGATAAATCAAGACGTGTAAAATCTAAACTTGAAAAACCTGGTGTATCAGCAACTAAACCATTAGCAACATGATGTAATTGACAATGACGAGTCGTGTGTTTACCACGACCGAGAGCCTTTGAAATTTGTTGCGTTTGAAGTTGAAAAGATGGATCCAAGCGATTCAACAAAGAACTTTTACCTGCACCCGATTGTCCACAAAGAACCGTCACTTTTTCATTTAACACTTCTTTTAAAGCAACATCATCACTACCTGGATGGGTATAAACAATGCGATAACCTGCTTTTTCATACCAAGCAATTTCTTCTTTATATAATCGTAAATCAACTAAGTCTGATTTCGTAAAACAAATCACTGGTTCAACATGAGCTAAAGAAACTAAAATAATCAATCGATTTAACAAATGACTTGAAAAATCTGGATCCTTCATACTCGTTACAATCAAAGCCTGATCAATATTGGCAATGGAAGGACGTAACAATTGATTGTTTCTTTTACAAACTCTATGAATACGATATACATCTTCAATGGCTTCAAATTCAACCCAATCCCCTACAACAGGTGCACTTGCTTTACGCATCTTACCACGGGCTTGTGCCATATATAATTGATTATCTTTTTCAATTGTATATTGATTTGAAATTATTTTTACAATTCTACCTTTTAACATATTTATTCATAGAACAATGTAACTACACTGTCCGATCCTTCCTGCGTATAATTTACACCAACAACAGGATCCACCCTTACTACATAACCCTCTTTCGAATCATTGTGTAATCCTGATAAAGCCACCGCAATGCCTTTTTTGTTTAAATATTCCTTTGCCTCGTTGACTTCCATTCCAATCAATTTTTCTGGAATAACAATGCTTGGATAACGACTTAAAACAAAGGTAATTTTGTTCTTTTTATCCGGATCAATACGCTTACCAGCCTTTAGACCTTTTTGTTTTAAAATAAGATTTGGATTTGTGTTTGCAGCATCTTTGTATTTTTTTACAATTTCAATCGATAGATTATTCTTTTCAAATTCCGCTTCAACTTCCTCAATCGACATTCCAGTATAATCTTTCACAAGATAGCCAGCACCTTTAGATACCGTTAAAACAATTTCTTTCGAGCTTTGTACGATATCTCCGTCATTATAATTAGCAGAAATAACATCTCCTGCATCGTAACTATCACTTAACACTTTTTTTATAGTGATTTGTGTAAAATTATTATCTTTTAAAAGCGTTTTAGCTTCTTTATAGTCCATTTTTTCAACATTAGGAAAAGTTTCATACCCCATAAAACCATTTAGATGAATCAAACCTGTCGCAATTGAAATCAATAAAACCAAGGCACAAACAACACAAATCGATAAAAGTATGATACCAATTGATTTTTTACTCAATTTCTTTTTTGATTCTTGAATGGGTTGATTGGAATATTCAACTTGAACATGTCCATCACTGACATCCACTTTGGTAATGTTTGGTGTTTCAAAAATCAAACGATCTTCATTCTTTTTATTCCAATCCATGCAATGACGTAAATCTTCTAACATAAGTTCAGCTGTTTTATATCTTTGTTCTGGATTTTTCGCCGTTGCTTTTAAAATAATGTTTTCAACGGATTGCGGAATTTGTTGATTAAAATCCCTTACATAAGGAATTGGTTGACGTAAATGTTTCACGGCAATTTCCGTTGGTGTTTTTCCTGAAAAAGGGACATCCCCCGTCAACAATTCATAAAAAACAATTCCCAAAGAATAAATATCAACCTGTTCACTTGCATCCTTACCTTGAGCCGTCTCTGGTGCTAGATAATGGGCAGATCCCATAACGGCATTATTTACAGTCAATTGAACAGCATCATTGGCAATCGCAATTCCAAAATCGGTGATTTTGACTGTTCCATCATCTTTAACTAATACATTTTGGGGTTTAATATCCCGATGAATAATATGATGGGAATGCGCATGAGATATAGCACTTGTCAATTGCATCATAATGTGGATGGATTCACTCACACTTAAAGAACCTCGTTGTGCAATCATTTGCTTTAAGGTTCTTCCACGAATATATTCCATGACGATATAATGCATATCTTCGCTTTCCCCAACATCATAAATATCAACGACATTTGGATGGGATAAACGGCTTGCAGCACTTGCTTCTCTTTGAAAGCGAACCAAAGTCATGGCATCATTAGACAATTTATCCCGCAAGATCTTTATAGCGACAACTCGATTTAAAATCGTATCATTTGCTTTATAAACATCGGCCATTCCACCTTGTCCAATCAAAGAAAGGATGTCATAACGATTTGCGACTTGTCTAACCATCAACGCCATACAATTCACCATCGTTTTCTAATAAGACAACCGTACAATTATCATAACCACCAACTTCATTGGCCTGTTCAATTAATAGGCTAGCCTTCTCTTCTAAACTTTTATTTTTGGCTTCAACAATTACCTCAATAACATCTTGTGGAACATAACCATGTAAGCCATCACTTGATAAAAGTAAATATTTATAGGTTGACTCGATTTTATGAAAATCAATTTGAAAAACATGCCAAACACCAAGTGCATTGGTCAATGTATTTCTTTGTTTATGCGTACGTGCCTCTTCAGCCGAAATCTCACCATTGGCTAAAAGACGAGCAACCACATTATGATCTTCACTCATTTGAATTAAACCTTCTTCATAATCTGCATAGACACGAGAGTCTCCAACATTAAAAATATAAGTGGATCCTTTGGTTAGAATAAACCCAACACAAGTTGTTCCCATTCCTTGTTCTTCTTTATTATTTTTAGCTTTATAAAATATTGTATCATTTGCACGATTCAAAACTGTTTGAATCCATTCATCAACTTGATAATCATGATCTAAAACCGGATTTTTTTTAAACGCATCTTGAATTGTTTCAACCGCTATTCGACTTGCCACTTCACCTGCTGCTGAACCACCAATGCCATCACATACAACCCCAATCCAATCCTTACGATCATTTTGAAAGGTCACATAGGAATCCTCATTTAATTCCCTTCGCAAACCGATATCTGTACTCCCAAAGGTTCTCATTGTCCATACCCTTTCTTCAATTCATTAATACGCAATTGTCCACAAGCTGCATCAATATCTTGACCATGTTCTTTACGAATTGTACATCGCACATGATTTTTCATTAAATAATCATAAAAAACCATCGCTTGTTCATGATTTACACTCTTAAATTGTTTTTCATCGACTGAATTATAAGGAATTAAATTCACGTATGCATTCAATCCTTTTAAAAGCTTAGCCAATTGTTTTGCATGCTCTTCTTGGTCATTCACACCCTTTAATAAGATATATTCAAAAGTTAAACGACGATTATTTTCCTGTCCATAATATTGAATTGCTTTCATTAATTCATTCAATGGATAAGCATGATTCACTGGCATCAAGCGATTTCTTAATGCCTCATTTGGTGCATGGAGACTGATTGCTAAATTATATTGTGTATGCGCATTCGCAAATTCATAAATCTTAGGGACAATACCACAGGTAGAAACCGTAATATGTCTAGATCCAATTCCTAAACCACGATCATGATTAACAGTTTCTAAAAAATTCATTAGATTATCATAATTATCGAAAGGTTCACCAGTTCCCATAACAACAATATGACTTAAGCGTTGTCCTTCTTGATCTAATTCTCTTTGTATCTTTAAAACCTGCGCAACCATCTCACCGGAAGTTAAATCACGTTTCTTTTTCGTTAGACCACTTGCACAAAATGCACACCCCATGTTACATCCAACTTGACTTGAAACACAGACACTCTTTCCGTAATCAAAAACCATCATAACCGATTCCAATAAAGAACCATCCTCTGTCGCAAATAAAAACTTCGTTGTTCCATCATGCGAAACCTGTTTTTTTACCAATTTCAATGGATCAATCTGATAGTTTTGTTTTAATAATTCTCTTGTATCTTTACTTAAGTTTGTCATTTCATCAAAAGTAGTTACACGTTCACGATATAACCATTGAAAGATTTGATGACCTCTAAATTTTTTCCAACCATAATCTTCTGCTAATGTACGCATCTGCTCGTACGTAAAATCATATAAACTTTGCACAAATACACCTCAATCTATCTAAACATTATATCAGACTTTCATTTAATTGTATCTTAGCCATATAAAAACCATCATTAAATTTACTAGGAAATAACGTTTTTTCTTCTAACAAAGTAAAATTTGGGTGATTTTTTAAGAAAGCTAAAATTTGTTTCTCATTTTCTTTTTTATTTAAAGTACAGGTTGAATAAACTAATACGCCACCTTGTTTTAAATATTTTGAAACGTTTTCTAATATTGAAAATTGTAAAGGAATTAATGCATCCATATCACTGGATTGCATCCTTAATTTTATATCTGGTTTTCGACTCAATACGCCATAACCACTGCAAGGAACATCACATAGAATACGATCGAATTGTTGATTCAATTCAACAGTAGAAGCATCCGCTTGTAAAGTTTGAATCGAATGCAGACCTAAACGATTGGCATCTTTAGATATTAAATCAACTCGATGCGAATGAATATCTAAACAAGTAAAAAAAGCCTGATCTGCAACTGACTCTGCCATAGCCATCGATTTTGTTCCAGGTGCCGCACAACAATCCAATATATGTTCTCCTTTTTGAACATTCATAAATTGACTAATTTCATAAGAACCAATATCTTGAGCCGACATCTTCCCTTCGAGATAAAAAGGATCCTTTGAAAAATCATTTCCATTATAAGTGGCTAAAACTTGTGTGCTTTCTTTTATATTGGCGTTAGCTAAAAAAACTTCTTTATCTACTTTGAGCGGATTTCTTCGTACATAAGTCGGTAAAATATGAAGCGAAGCTTTCGCATTTTCGATTGCTTGATTATAACCATATTGTTTTTCCCACAAACGTAAAAGCCATTCTGGTAAAGAATATTGAATAGCTAATGAAGAAAGGCTGTCATCTAATTGAAGAGGTTTTACTTTTCTTAAGATGGCATTGACAAATCCTTTGGAAGAAGGTTGAATCTTTTTCGCAATTTGAACTGCATCATTGACAATAGCATAGGATGGGACTTTATCTAAAAATAACAATTGATAACTACTCATTGTTAATAATAAAGCTATTTTTTTATTGGGTTTTTTTGTTGCATAGATTTCCCAAGCCTTTTGACAATAGATCCAATTTTGCAAGGTTCCATAAAAAATTCGTGTTGCTAAAGCTTGATCTTTTTTAGGACATTCATGAAGATGATGTCGTAAATATAAATTTGAATATTCTTGATTGATAATTACAGCACTTAATGCTTTATAAATCCATTGACGCATGATTAATCCTCCAAAACTAAAGGATACATATTAATATCCTGTTTTACACTTGTCTTTAATGCTTGATGTGCTTTTGCGACTTGCCAAACTTTCTCGTTTAGTTGAGCCTTATTTTTAGCCTTTATGACCAAGCGGACTCTTTTCTTTGCTTGCCGCATAGAAATAGAAACAGGTCCTAAGACCTTTAAGGGAGCAAGTTGCTTTTTGGCTAAATTCGCAACTTCCATTAATTTTTGTTCATCCGCATGCATATAAATAATAGAACATAAATAACAATATGGTGGATAGTTCCCTAAATGACGAAATTGCATTTCTTGTTGAAAGAAAGAATGATAGGAATGATTTACAATACATTGAAGAACAAATTGACTCGGATCAAAAGTTTGAATATAAACCTCACCCTGTGTTTGATTCCTTCCACTTCGTCCAGAGGCTTGTTCTAATAAATCATAGCCAACTTCATTGCTTGAAAAATCCAAACGTGAAAAAGAAGCATCTCCATGAATAATGCCAACAAGGTTCACACGCTCAAAATCTAAGCCTTTCGCAACCATTTGCGTACCTAATAAAATATCCCCTTTTTCTTCAAATTCTTTCAATAATTTTTGATGTGCATTCTTTTTTCTTGTATTATCTGCATCCATTCTGATAATATGTGCATTCGAAAAAAGTTCATGTAAATGCTCTTCAAGCTTTTCCGTTCCCATTGATGATTGATAAAATGAATGACCATGACAATTTGGACATTCATCCTGATAAGCATAAACATTTCCACAACAATGACAAACTAAGCTCTTTTCTTTTTTATGATAAGAAAGCGCAAGACCACAATCTGGACAAATTAAAACCGTATTACAATCCATACAACGCATAATTGGAAGATACCCTCGACGATTTAATAAAAGAATCACTTGTTCATTACGATCGAGACGCTGGCGAATCGCATCAATCAAAGCAAAAGACAAGCCATATTGCATCTTTTGATTTTTCATATCAATCAAATGAATCTGGGGCATTGAAACTGAAATACGTTTTTTTAATTCAACCAAATGATAGATTTTTTTATATGATCTCGCATAAGAATCTAAAGATGGAGTTGCACTTGCTAAAACTACTTTACAATCATGATATTTGCTTCTTTGAAGCGCAATATCTCTAGTATGATAGCGTGGTTGATTGTCTTGTTTATAAGAAAAATCGTGTTCTTCATCCATTAAAATTAATCCCAATTGACTAAAAGGCATAAAAACAGCCGATCGTGTCCCTACGACAATTTGTACCTTTTGATCTCGAACCAAACAATATTGATTGTATTTTTCTTGCGCATTTAAACGGGAATGATAAATCGCAATCTTTTCTTTAAAGCGCGATGTAATTCGTTGAATCATCATGGGAGTTAAACCAATTTCAGGCACTAAGAAAAGAACTTGTTTTCCCTGTTCTAATACAGATTGAGCCAAACGTAAAAAAACCTCTGTTTTCCCAGAACCTGTTACACCATGTAGTAAAAAAATAGCATCCGAACTTTCTTGAATTTCTTCAATCGCCTTTCTTTGTTCAATCGTTAATGTAGGGATGGACATTCTAGGAACCGAAGAAATTAAAGATGTTTTCTTTTCTTTTTTCACTAAAACTAAAACCCCTTTGTCAATCAAAGTTCTTGTCATACTCACCGATTTTTTTCGTAAGACGGAAGCCTTACAAGGAAAAGTATTTGAAGCAATGAATTCTCTTTGTTTTTTTGTCATGTTTGAAACATCAGAATTCAATTCGATCCAATCCTCATAGATGATTTTTGAATGCGTATGACTTGGTCGCATTGCTGGCGGCAACATTGTTTTTAAACAACTAATTTTACTTGCAACATAATAAGAAGACATCCAATCCGCTAAATCATCCAATTCTGGATTCAATAAGGGTTTTGAATCGATAACTTCAATTACATCTTTAATCGAATCAAGCTTTGATTCAGAATGAATTGCTTGTACATAGCCTACGACAATTTGTTTTCCAAAAGGGACTTTGACTCGACATCCAATTTGCACATTTTCTAAACAACGATAAGTAAAGGTTTGATTCAAACTTAAAGCATTGTATTCTATATAAACATCGATATAAACCATGTATTCATTGTAGCACAAAATAAAAGAGTGATTCACTCACTCTTCTGTCTTAAAATTTCAAACGCGGTAATAGCACTTGCACTCGGCGTATCTAAAGCATTTCGAAAATCTCTTCCATAAGGAATCAAAATATTTTGATTCGAATGATTTAAAACTTTAGCACTTAAGCCACGTAATGCGCCTCCAATCGCAACACAGACATCCTTTGGAAATTGGATTTCATATAAACTTTTAGCCTCTGATCGATAGGCACAATATAAAGGAATCTGATTCTCCTTTAAAAAAGTAATCAAATCCGCTTCATCATGAATCCAATAAATAGGTAGTTTTTCATAAGCACCAGCGCTAGCTTTTAAAATCGTTACTTCTGATTCAGACCAATCACGCTCTGGTAAGATGAGTCCATCGATACCAGCTGCATATAAGGAGCGACATAAACTTCCTAAATTATAAGGATCTTCTACCCCATCAACATAAAATAGGGTTCCTTTTGCTTCCTTTAATTTTTTCTTTTCTTTCTGTTTTGCTTCCAACAGAATTCCACCAAATCTTTTATTTGTTGTTAATTTTTCCATTTCAGCTCGATCCATAAAGTGAACAGGACATTGAATTGATTTAGCTAAAT
>CAVBLW010000030.1:0-63710 GCA_963596085.1 Bacteroidaceae bacterium
GAGGGTCAAATGAGTAAAAAATATTGGGAATGGAAACCATCTTTTGAGATTAAAGCCGAAGAATGTGCTTTTCTTATTGTGGATATGCAAAAAGGATTTGTTGATAAAGGTGAATGTTTAGAAGTTCCAATGGCAAGAGCACAATTAAAAGAAATCAGTGAATTGAAACAATACTGTAATCAACATAAAATTCCTGTTTATCTGTCGGTCTTTGCCCAAGGGCCAGATTATAGTTATGACTTTTATTGGAAAAAGAATAAAGAAAGAGGCCTTATGGATGATAAGGGAAATTATAAATTTAAAGTTGGAAGTCCTGAATGTGAAATAACTTCCAAACTTGCTCCTTGTCTTTCGGATACGGTATTCACTAAATATGGCTATGATTGTTTTGCCTATACCGATTTAGAAAATTGCTTAAAGAAACAAAATATTAAAACCTTAATCATTTGTGGTACCGTTGTAAATTGGTGTGTAGATAGCACCATCCGCAGTGCATATCATAAAGATTACAATGTCGTTGTGATGGCTGATGGCGTTAGTGCTTATGACCATGCCGGTGCTACAGCTCAACAATGGGTTGATATGGAATTGGATCTTTTCGGAGAAGGATTTGCCCGTGTATTAAAAGAAAAAGAAATTATTGAAGAACTAAATAAATAATGCATTCCTTAAAAAAATCGATGTACTTTTTGGTACATCGATTGATTCTTATAGAAGATTTTCAATAAAAGAAACAACTTTTTCTAAAGGTTGATAGCCTGAAAAAGCATCGACTTGTTTGCCATCTTTAAATGCAATCACTGTAGGTACAGCCATAATTCCAAAGCGTTGTGCTAAATCACTGGATTCATCCACATCGACATTGACAACTTTGCATTTTCCTTCAAATTGTTTTTCTGCTTGTTCAATAATAGGTGCAAGCATCTTACATGGACCACACCAAGTTGCAGAAAAATCGGCAATAACTAAACCACTTTCCTTCATTAATGTATCAAATTGATTTGTATTAATTTTATTACTCATAACATTTCCTCCGAAATCCATTCTAAAGAGAATTTTTGTTTCTGTCTATTTTTATGCTTCGTCATCCAATTGTTTTTGATAAGAATAAAGATCAGAACAATATTTACCATCAAAGCATGCACAACATAAACCGAGTCCATGGGCAGCCTCTTTTATTTCATCCACAGATAAATATTTCAATGAATCGGCTTCAATGTATTCTTCAATTTCTTTTACACTGAGACGTGCGCCAATCAATTCCTTGCGTGTGGATGTATCAACCCCATAAAAACAAGGATAAGCAAAGACTGGTGATGCAATCCGTACATGGACTTCTTTTGCTCCCGATTCTTTCAATAAACGAACGATTCTTCGTGAGGTTGTACCACGAACAATAGAATCGTCAATCATAACAACGCTTTTTCCTTTAACAACACTTTCAACTGGACTTAATTTCATTCGAACACCACGATCACGTAGCTCTTGTGTTGGTTGAATAAAAGTTCGACCAACATAACGGTTTTTAACAAGTCCGGTTTCTAATGGAATATTTGCACCTTCCGCATAACCAATCGCTGCGGATAAACTTGAATCGGGTACACCGATTACAATATCTGCTTTTAAATCTTTATCATTTCGAGCTAAGATAACACCCGTTTCTTTTCGATAGGCATGAACATTGATTCCTTCAATTTCACTATCTGGTCTTGCAAAGTAAATATACTCCATCGAACACATATGATGACTTGTATCTTCTGTATAACAATAATGTTTGACAAGCCCTTTATTGAATTCAACAATTTCACCTGGCTTTAAATCCGTATGTTCATAAATTCCCATTACCTCAAAAGCACAGGTTTCACTAGAAATGACATATCCATTTTCATAGGATGCAAAGCTTAGCGGACGTAAACCATACTTATCTCGACAAGCATACATTTTCTCTTCATCCATAACAATGAAAGAAAAGGCACCATCAATTCGATCTGCTGCTTTTTGAATACGTTCTAACAAGGTTCCGGTTTGTTTTTGAATTAAATGTAGGATTACTTCACTATCCGCAGTCCCTTGAAAAATACATCCTTGATTTTCTAATTCTAAACGTAATTCTTTGTCATTATCAATTTGACCATTGTGGGCAATCCCAATGCTTCCTTTATGTCCACGAGAGACGATGGGTTGAATATTTTCTAATTCTTGTCCACCGGCTGTACTATAACGAACATGTCCAATCGCAAGATTTCCTTTTAAAGATTCTAAATCCTCTCTTTTAAAAACATCAATTGTTAGACCTGGTCCTTTATGAACTTGAATCGATTCGCCGTTTGATACAGCGATTCCGCTCGATTCTTGCCCTCTATGTTGAAGGGAATGTAAACCATAATATGTAATCGATGAAGCATCTGGTACTTGATACGCTCCAAAGACGCCACACTCTTCATGAATTTCATCAAACATTTTGCGTTCTCCTCTTTTGACAGCTTTAATTCTACCATACAACCGAAACTAATTCATAGGAAGTAACGATAATTGAACTTTTTGTTTTTCCTGATCAATATTATAGACCCATACCGTTACAATATCCCCAACCGATAGCAATTCGCTTGGATGCTTAATTCGATGCTTTGACATCTTTGAAATATGAACCAAACCATCTTCATGTAAACCAATATCGACAAAGGCTCCAAAATCAACCACATTTCGAACCGTACCTTCCAATTGATCGCCAATGGATAAATCTTCCATTTCCAAAACATCTTTTCTTAAAAGAGGCCCTTCATTTTGATCACGATAGTCACGCAATGGTTGTTTAAAAGCTTCTAAAATATCTTTTAATGTATAAGTATCTGCACCAGTCTTTTCAACGAGATCATTGATCTTTACTTCATTTATTTTTTCTTGAATTTCTTTACTTCCTAAATCTTTTTCATTTAAATTTAATTCTTTTAAAATTGCTTTGGCTATCTTATAAGATTCTGGATGGATTCCAGTACGATCTAAAGGTTCTTTTCCATTTTCAATTCGTAAGAAACCAGCACATTGTTCAAAGGCTTTTGGTCCAAGTTTTGGTACTTTTTTAATTTGTGTCCGACTACTTATATCCCCATTTTCTTCACGATAAGCAACGATATTTTTGGCGGTTGTACTATTTAAACCTGAAACATGTTTTAAAAGCGTAGGGCTCGCCGTATTGATATTCACACCGACAAGATTGACACTTTTATCAACCACAAAATCCAATCGTTCTTTTAATTGTTTTTGTGGTAAATCATGTTGATATTGGCCTACACCAATGGATTGTGGATCAATCTTAATTAATTCAGATAATGGATCTAATAAGCGGCGCGCAATTGAAATCGCACTTCTTTGTTCAACATGTAGATTCGGAAACTCTTCTATGGCTAATTTACTTGCACTATATACACTTGCACCTGCTTCAGAAACAATTGTATAAGAAACATTTAAGCCATACTTTTTAATGGTTTGTGCAACAAACGCTTCACTTTCACGTGATGCCGTTCCATTTCCAATCGCAATAATCGAAACTTGATATTCTTTGCATAAAGAAACTAATTTCTTTTCTGCCTCTTCTTTTTTAGCTTTTGGTGGATGCGGATAAATAACATCCACATGAAGATTCATGCCTTGTTCATTAATAATCGCAAGCTTACAACCGGTACGGAAAGCTGGATCAAAGCCTAAGATTCGTTTTCCTTTCATTGGAGCTTGTAATAATAATTTCTCTAAATTCATGGAAAATACATCCATACTCGCTTGTTGAGCCTTTTCCGTGAGTTGTGAGCGAATCATCCGTTCCACACTTGGCATTAATAAACGCTTTAAACCATCTTCAATAGCCGTTTCATAATAAGGCGCACTTGGACTATTCTTAAAACGAATCAAAGTACGTTTTACCCAATTCATCAAATATTCTTCGTTGCATTCAATCGAAACACTTAAAACTTTTTCTTTTTCTCCACGATCAATTGCCATGATCCGATGACTAACGATCGTACTCACCTTTTCATGGTGATCATAATACATGCGATAGACTTTTTGACTATCTTCATGGTCTTTTTTCTCTTTCGTGTGAATTGAGCCATAATTCCACATTGAATCATAAACCTTTTTGCGAATCTTTTCTTCTTCACTGACTCTTTGTGCAAGAATATCTTCTGCCCCTTGTAAAGCATCTTCAATGCTTTCAACTTCCTCATTCAAATATTTTTTTATCTCTCTTTGATCAAAATAACGAGGGCAACTTTCAATAAGATTTGCTAAAGGCTCTAGGCCTTTTTGTTTAGCAATCGCTGCACGTGTTTTTTTCTTTTGTTTATATGGGCGATAGATTTCTTCGACTTCAACTAATTTTTCACAATGAAGAATTTGTTCTTTTAAAGCCTCACTTAAATGACCCAATGTTTCAATTCGTGCAATGACTTCTTCTTTTCGTTTCTTTAAATTTTCTTGATATGTATATTGTTCTTGAATTAAACGAATTTGTTCTTCGTCTAAACCTTCGGTTCTTTCTTTACGATAACGTGCAATAAAAGGAACAGTTGCTCCTTCTTCTAGTAAGGTTAACGTATTTTTTACTTGTGAAAGATGAATCTTTAATTCTTTTGCGATATTGGCAATAATTGTTTCGTTCATACACTACCTCATTTCAACTTGTTCATTATATCAAAAATCACCTCATCTTTAACTTGTTTTCTTTTAAACAATCGATTGTGATATACTTTGTAGGACATGATAGAGGTGCGGTTTTTATGTAAAAGGAAAAATCGCCGAAGCATGCTTGCATGCTGGGGGCATAGGAAATACCTATGTCACTGTCTTTACGAGAGTAAAGGAGCGCTATCCAATCAGTAAATCACACTTTGCTGCTTTGGTAGTGAAGTGTCTTTTTTTAAGGAGAGAAACATGAAGAAAAAAATTAAAATGCCTCATGGCTATGTCATCATTTTTGCAATGACTGTATTGACTGCTATTTTGGCAAACATTGTTCCTGCTGGTGTCTATGATCGTGTTGAAGATGCCTCTGGAAATTCGATTGTGGTTGCCGATAGTTTTCATTCGGTAGACAAGATTGGTTGTAGCATTACAGATATGTTTATGGCAATTACACAAGGTTTTACCAATGCTGCCAATATCATTTTCTTTGTCATCTTTGCATATGCTTTTGTTTATATGATGATTAAAAATGGAACCTTTGATGCCGTTGTTGGATGGATTCTTAGAAAAGTAGGCGATCGCATTGAATTGATTATTCCAGTTTGTATGATTGTCTATGGAATTCTTGGCTCAACCATGGGAATGTTTGAAGAAACCTATGGTTTATTACCGGTTTTTATTTCGATGGCTTGCATGCTCGGCTATGATGCAATTGTTGGTGGAAGTATTATCTATATTGGTGTAGCCGTTGGCTTTGCTGCAGCAACCATCAATCCATTTACAATTGGTATTGCTCAACAAATTGCGGGTGTGAAAATGTTCTCTGGTTTAGAATATCGCATTTTCTGTTTTGTGATTTTCATGGGGATTGCGATTGCTTATGTTTGGCATTATGCACGTAAGGTTCATAAAGATCCGAAAAAGTCCTTATTGTATGGTGTGAAAATGGAAAAGATGGAAGAAACCATGTCACGTGAAGAACTCATGAATTTACGCATGAATACTTCACAAAAATTAAGCTGTGTACTCTTCTTTGTAACGATTGTCATCTTACTTTTTGGAACCATTCAATATGGTTGGTATGTAACGGAAATTTCTACGCTTTTCTTGATTATGATGATTGTGATTGGAATCATATCACGTTTTTCCGGCAGTCAAATTTGTGACTACTTTATTGAAGCCGCACAAGAAATGATGTATGGGGCCTTATTGATTGGTTTAAGCTATAGTATTCCAGTTATTATGGAAAATGCTTGTATCATTGATTCCATCGTTCATTGGCTTGCTTCCATTTTGGCAAACTTTTCTGGTGTTGCCAGTGCGATGGGCATGTTGTTGGTGCAAAATATTATCAACTTCTTTATTCCAAGTGGTGGCGGTCAAGCCTTAGTTACCGTTCCAATCCTTGCACCAGTTGGTGAATTGGTTGGTGTCAGCAAACAAATCACGGTATTGGCTTATCAATTTGGTGATGGCTTTTCCAATATTTTCTGGCCAACCAGTGTCTTTATGATGTGTGGTATTATGCGTATGCCAATTGATAAATGGTATAAATTCGTTACACCGTTATTTGGCTTATTATTCCTAGCTTCGATTCTTTTATTAGGCGGCGCTTTTGTGATTGGGTACTAATATGACATTAAAAGAAAAACTTTATCAAATTGAAGATCGTTATGCAGCAGAATTTGAAGAAATTGGAGAATTCATTTTTCAACATCCAGAATTAGGGAATGAAGAATTTGTATCCAGTCAATATTTAGTTCATACTTTAGAAAAGCATGGTTTTCAAGTGACCTATCCTTATTTAGGAATTCCTACAGCTTTTCGTGCGGAATATGGTTGTGGACAAGGAAAAAAGATTGCCTTTTTAGCTGAATATGATGCTCTTCCTGGTTATGGAAAAGATCATAATCAAAATGCCCATGCCTGTGGACATAATTGGATTAGTGCAAGCTGTTTAGGTGCGGCTATTTCCCTTTCTAAAATGGCCGATGATTTGAATGGAACTATTGTTGTGATTGGTACACCGGCGGAAGAAACAACTGGTGGAAAATGTGAATTGGTCGATCAAGGTGCTTTTGATGATATGGATGGAGCCATCCAAATGCATTTAGGGGCGGATACCAATATCGAATATGAAACTCTTGCAATGGATTCCCTTGAATTTAATTTCACCGGAAAACCGGCTCATGCAGCCTGTTTTCCCGAACAGGGAATCAATGCACTTGATGCTGTGCAATTAATGTTTGCGGGCATCAATGCCTTGCGTCAACATATGAAAAAAGAAGCAAGTGTTGCCGGAATCATTACCAATGGCGGTCAAGCTTGTAATGTCGTTCCAGATCATGCCAGCTGTCGCTTCTATATTCGTGCACTTCATAAAGCATACTTAAAAGAATTGACCGAAAAAGTAATCAATTGTGCCAAAGGAGCTTGTTTAATGACAGGCGCCACTTTGGAATACCATAACTTTGAAAACTCTTATGATGATTTAGTCTATGACGAAACCCTTCGTCAATTACTAAAAAAGAATCTAGAAGATTTAGGCGTTTCAAACTTTGTGAAAAATACAGGTGCTAGCGGAAGTAGTGATATCGGAAATGTTAGCCATGCTTGTCCAACGGTTTATTGTGAAATCGATACGGGTGCTAGACCTCAACAATATGTTCATACCGAAGGGATTCTTCCTTATGTACATGGAGAAAATGCCAAAAAAACCTTACATATTGCAGCAAAAGCAATGGCTTATACAGCTTTGGAATTTGGCTTAAAAAAATAAAAAATTAGACACGGAATAAAAAATACACCGTGTCTTTTCTTTTGCTTGCAAATTTATTCTCACCATGCTTTAATGCCTCTATGCGCAAAGATACAAATTATTACGGGAATGAAAAAATCAGTAAAATTCTATTCGAAATTGCTCCTCCAGTCATGCTCAGTCAATTGATTCAAGCTTTATATAATATCGTAGATAGTTTATTTGTTGGTCAATATTCTTCCAATGGGCTAACAGCCTTATCGATTATCTATCCCTTACAACTTTTAATGATTGCCTTTGCTGTTGGAACGGGCGTTGGAATCAATACGAGTATGGCCCGTTATCTAGGCTCAAACAATAAAAAAAGAGCCCATATTGTATCGGGTTTAGCCATTCCATTGGCTTTACTTCTTTGGATTGTATGTGCAATAATTGCTTTTTTTGCTATGCCTTATTATGCGCAATCATCCACACAAAATCCTGAAATCATCCAGGATATTATTGTTTATGGAAGGATTATTGTCGTCTTTAGTTTTGGCTTATTTTTAGAAAGTATTTTTAGTAAAGTGCTCCAATCCTATGGTGATATGAAAACGCCTATGATTGCCCAAATTGTCGGTGCAATCACAAATATCATTTTAGATCCCATTCTAATATTTGGTTGTTTTGGTATTCCTTCTTTAGGTATTGCCGGTGCTGCCATCGCAACCGTAATTGGACAAATCATTGCAGCTCTTATTGTAGGAATCAAAGCTTATACAAAACCATGTTCTTTAAAAGAACATGCATTAGAAGTGAAACGCATTTATAAACTTGGCATTCCAAATATTCTAATGCAATCGGCCTATACCTTTTATATTTTAGGATTAAATCTAATTTTAAGTACATTTTCTGATCAAGCAGTGACCGCCTTGGGTTTATTTTATAAATGGCAAACCTTTTTCTTTATCCCATTGGGAGCACTCCAAACTTGTATTGTACCAATCATTAGTTATAACTATGCAGCCAATCAAATTCAACGGTGTAAAAAAACTTTACATCTTGCTTTAATAACAGGCCTCATTTTAATGGGGATTGGTATGATGTGTTTTGAAATCTTACCCCATACCATGTTGGCTTTCTTTAGTTCAGATCCTAAAGTTATAAAAATTGGTACGTATGGATTTCGTTTGATTGGATCAAGTTTCTTTCCGATGGTAACTTCTTTAATCTTCCCTGTTTTCTTTCAATCCATCGGTTATGCCATTAAAAGCTCTATGTTAACGATTTTAAGAACCGTCGTTCTTTTTGTTCCATTGGGTTATCTTTTTGCTCAATTTAGTTTACATGCCTTTTGGTTTACTTTTCCAATTACAGAAACACTCACATCAATTGTTGGTGCATTCTTTTATTTAAACTTCATTCAAAAATTAAAACTTAGCTATAAAAAATGAGAAATAGAATCATCTACTTCTCATTTTTTATAAGATCTTCAAAAGATTGAATCACTTTGATTACACCGGGCATTTTTTCCAACTTTTCTTTTTGATGCGAAGAATCCATAACAACAATTCTTGTACATCCTGCTTTATAGGCATTTTCAATTCCACTGATGGAATCTTCAAAGATTTGACAATCTTCTACTTCTAAAACCAATATATGAGCTGCTGTTTTAAACATTTCAACTTTATTTGGATACGTCCCATCATCATAGACAATTTGATTTGCATCCATCCATTGATTTAAATGAAACGATTCGACAAAGAAATCAATGTTTTCTTTAATCGAAGCACTCGCAATTGTAAAAGGAATCTTTCGATCTTTTAATTGGGCAAAATATGCATAGGCTCCATTGACCAAATGAAAACTTTCACTATCTTCTTTACAATATGCACGATAATAAGCTTCTTTTTGTTGAGAATACTTTTCAATTTCTTCTCTTGTACAATTTCCATTTAATAAGTATTCGACAATTTTATGATTCGGAACACCATTCATATGTTCATGCAATTCCTTTTCCGTAATCCCATATCCTCGAATTTCTTTGGCCATTTTTGACCAAGCTAAAATATGTTTTGGATTATCAAAAAACAAGGTTCCATTAAAATCAAAGATTACCCCTTTATAGTTTTCCATACACATATTTCCCTTCTTATTGTAAAGTCGTACATTTTATATATTCATTATAACTTTTTTGATCAAAACAATAGAAAGTCACTTTCATTGCATAATCCTTTTCTTGATCCAACCAAGCAGCAACTGTTTTTAAAGCAATGGGACAAGCTTCTTCAATCGGGTAGCCATATACACCACAAGAAATACATGGAAACGCAATCGAATGGATCTCGTATGCCTTTGCCAGATTTAAGCTATTCCAATAACAAGCTTCCAATTGATGTGCATCTTCATGTATACCAGAATAAATTGGTCCAACCGTATGAATGATATAATCCACATCCAATTCATATCCCTTTGTGATTTTCGCTTGTCCCGTTTTACAACCATGTAATAAACGACACTCTTCTAATAACTTTTTTCCTGCTTTTCGATGAATGGCTCCATCAACACCACCACCGCCTAATAAAGAGGAATTAGCAGCATTGACAATACAATCTCCTTTAAAACAAGTAATATCCCCTTGTTTGATTTCTATTTCACTATCTAAATTCTTTCCATCCAAAATCATTTCAATATAAGCCTTTGGAAGATAATAAGATTCTTTCCATGGATTGATAATCAAACCCGTGACCATATCGCTATTCAAAGTTTTTTTCAAAAATTCTTTCACTTCAATGGTTTGGATTTCACAATTTTCTTCCTTTTCCATTTGCTCTTGCGCTGTAAAGGCAACATAAACTTCATTGCTTTCATCCAGCTTTAATCGTAAATAACAATTCTCTGAAGTAGGAACAAAGAAAGTGGATTTTTCTTCTGTTAATAATCGTAAATACTTTAAGACATCTTTATTTTTGTCCTTTGTACTTTCTTGATATAAAATTTGTATCAATCGTTCTAAAACTCGCATACCGATCCTTTCTATTCTTATGCAGAAAAAGTCCACAATTTGTGGACTATCGAAGCATATCTCTTGTAATGGAAGCCAAATCTTTTGCACCACACATTTCCATGGTATCTTTTAATTCAGCTTGTAACTTTTCAACATAGATTTTAACACCTTCATCTTGTGCACCATAGATACGATTTACAAATGGACGTGCAATTAAAACTGCATCTGCTCCTAAGGCAAGGGCTTTAAAGACATCGATTCCAGTACGGATTCCACCATCGACAAAAACCTTCATTTCACCATGAACCGCTTCTACAATTTCTTCTAAAACACTTGCACTGGCTGGTACACCATCTAAAACACGACCACCATGGTTACTGACAACAATTGCGGATGCACCGGCTCTTTTCGCTTTTAAAGCGCCAGAAACTGTCATGATACCCTTTACAATAAATGGAACTTCACTATGCTCAATAATTTCCTTGAGTTCAGCTTCCGTTTTTCGACCAGCTGGTGGAACAATTCCCTTTAAGAAAGGAAGTCCAGCTGCATCAACATCCATCGCAACCGCAAACGCTTGACTCTTTTTGACCAATTCATATTTTTCAAGTACAGTTTCTAAATTCCAAGGCTTAATGGTTGGAATACCAATTCCATCTTCTTTACGAATGGAATCAGTCGCTGCTTGCATCGTTAAAGCTTGCATACCATCTCCAGTAAAAGCAGCAATCCCTGCTTCTCTACAAGCCGAAACTAAAATTTCATTATAGGCAATATCATTGTATTTATCTCCATAATGTAAATCGACATGTCCTACTGGACCCGCAAATACCGGAAGTTTAAATGTCTTTCCAAAACAATGAAAACTTGTATCCGCTTCAACATTTTCACAAAGTGTATCCATATTCACATAGAAATCTTGCCATGCTTGATAATTGCGAATTGCACCTTGTCCACTTCCTTTGGCTCCTGGACCTGGCATGGTATTTTTACAAGCCATTCCATTACAAATCAGGCAAGATTTACAAAGAGGTCCCATATTTCCTCTTGCTGCCTGAACTACATCAAAATCATTCATATCCAATCCTCTAATCTGCATTACTTGCAACAACTTTAACTCTTGACCAAAGATTAGCAATGGTTTTACGTGTTTCTGAATTATAACCAAAAACCTCATCCTTTTCATAATTGCTTCTTGGTGTATAGGCTTCAATTCCTTTAAAGGTTGTTTTCGCCAATTGATTTTGAACCTTCTTGTTTGGCGAAGTATAACCTACGTATTCAGAATTTTCTTTGGCATTTTGATTTTTCGTGATAAATTTCATAAATTCCATTGCCAGAGGTACATTTTCTGCACTCTTTGGAATAACCATTGCATCCGTCCAAATATTCGTTCCTTCTTGTGGCATATAGAAACCAATATTTTTATTCTCACTGCTTACATAAGCACCATCCCCAGAATAAATGAGACCCAAAGCTTTTCGTGCTTGTGCCATATTATCAATAATTTCATCCGTAACGATTTCCGGTTGCATTGTTTTTACACAGCTTTCTAACCAAGCATAAGCATCATTCAATTCATTCTCATTTGTGGTATTCATTGAATAACCTAAAGCTTTTAATGCCATCATCATTGAATCTCTTTCCGAATCATACAAATAGATTTCTCCTTTGTATTTTTCATCTAAGAAAATATTAAAACCTTCATTTTCTAAATCAGATAAAGAAACTTTTCGTTTATCATAGCTTATTCCTACACTACCCCAGAAATAAGGAACACTATAAACATTTCCTGGATCATAAGCTTCATCTAGAATTGCATCATTCATCTTCGCAAATGTTTTCTTTAATGCCTTTTGATCTAACTTTTGAAGATACCCTTCATCAATTAAACGTTGAATCATATAATCACTTGGAATCAATAGATCGTAGCTTTCCCCATTGGCTACTTTAATATACATTTGTTCATTGGAATCAAAATTATCCATGACAACATTTGCACCAGTTTCATCTTCAAAACGCGAAACAACTTCATCACTGATATATTCTCCAGGCATATAAATATGTAATGTTTGTCCTGCATATGCTTGATTTCCCATTTGTTGCATACTAAATAAAGAAAGGACTAAAGCAACTACAATTACCAATGCGCCGAAAATTTTTGGTCCCTTACGACGCGGCTTCATCTCAAGTGATTGTTTCTTTTGCCGTAAAAGTGGCAAAATATTCATTCCAATCAAAATTAAAGTGATTAAAAGAACAACTAAAGTCGAAATCGCATTAACACTTGGATTGACACGTTTAGACATCGTATAAACCATGATGCTTAAATTCTTAACGCCTCCGCCAGTTACAAAATACGAAATAATAAAATCATCAAAGGACATTGTAAAAGAAATTAAAGCGCCAGAAATAATTCCAGGCATGATTTCAGGAACAATGACTTGGGTAATTGCTTGAAATGGTGTTGCTCCTAAATCCATAGCTGCATCAGATAAATTTGCATCCAAAGCACGAATTCGAGGCATCACCGACAAAATAACATAAGGAATACAAAACGCAATATGCGCTAATAATAAAGTCACAAAACCTTTTTGTACATTCAAGGTAATAAATAAAAGCATTAGACCAATGGCCGTTACAATATCTGGATTCATCAATGGAAAATCATCCACACGTGTAATAAATGCACGCATTCTTTTTCCGGATTGTGACAAGCCAATCGCTGTTAAAGTTCCTACAATTGTCGCAATCAAAGTCGCTAAAATCGCAATAACAATCGTAATATATAAGCTAGACATCATGCCATGACTTTTGAGCATTGCTTGATACCAACGCAAAGAAAAACCTGTAAAATGCGTTAATGATTTACTTTGGTTAAAAGAGAAAACAACCATAAAGACAATCGGCAAATAAAAGAAAAGCAATACAGCCCCCATTAAAATTGGACCAAAAATACGACGTTCCTTTTTCATAGACGATCCTCCGATACAGCCCCTTGTTTCTCGATTTTACGAACTAACATCATTAGTAACATCATAATGACAGCCATAATCATACTGATGGCTGATCCAAAATTCCATTCACCAACTGTGATAAATTGATTTTCAATGACATTTCCAATCAAGAAGAATTGTCCACCGCCCAATAATTTAGGAATAAAAAAGCTCGATACAGCAGGTAGGAAAACAAGTGTAATTCCACTAACAACGCCACTTAAGGAAAGCGGTAAAATCACTCTTAAAAAAGTTTGTACTTTGGTTGCCCCTAAATCTGCACTCGCTTCTAATAGATTTTTATCCATCTTTGTGAGTGAAGTATTAATTTGTAGAATCATAAAAGGTAAAAAGTTATAAACCATCCCTAATAAAACAGCCCCTTCGGTATACAACAAATCCCCTTCAATTCCAAAAAGTGAACAAATTCGAGCAATAAAACCACCTTTTGAAAGTAAACCAATCCATGCATACGTACGAACTAACATATTGATCCACATTGGTAAAGTAATCATTAAAACCAAGAGTTGTTGCATCTTTTTCGTACTTCGACTAATAAAAAACGCAATCGGATATCCAAGCAATAAACAAAGAATCGTCGTTTTAAATGCAATCAATAAAGAACGCCATAAAATCAATAAAAAATCATGATCGGTAAAAAAACGAACATAATGTTCAAACGTCATTTTAATTGGAACAATGCTGTTGCCTTCTTTCATGAGTGAATAGACTGCAATCAGAAGCATCGGCACCAACAACATTAAAATACTCCAAATAAAATAAGGAAGAACCAATTGACGAAATTTACGCATTAGAAGCCCATCTTTTCCATGACATGAATGTCTTCTGGGAAAAAGGTTAAGCCGACTTGTTTCCCTTGTTCAACATAGTCTGTCGTATGGATTTTAAATTCACGCCCTGTTGTCCAGAAAGTCACTTTATAAATTCCTTCATGAATATTTTCTGGATCAAAGTCATAATCAACAAATAGATCAATGGTTTCTTCCTCATTGTCCATTTTCCATGCTTGTGCATTCGCCCAAGTTTTGATATCGGTATCTAAAGTTTGCGATTCTTTGATTTCATCCGCTGTTTTAAAGAAATTAAAAGCACTCATCGCTTCATTGGCTTTTTTATTTTCAGTTACATGTTGATCAACAACCCAAATTTTACGGGTAATTGATGTATGATCACTGGTTTCAAAAGTTACCGTATATTCCCCGATTTTTCGTTCCAAATTTGTATCAATACGATTAATAGAAATCAATTCATCTGTTTCCGGATTCCAAGCTTGGGCATCTGCACGCGCAATGATTTCTTTATCATCGATATCTTCCATATCTTCTAAATCCAAATAGAAGTCATTGGCAGATATTTTTTCTCTTCCATCTTCACTTGTCACTTCATTTTTTGAACGTACATGCATATTGACTGTAACTGAAGTCCCTGGTACGGTTTCAACCATAATTTCATAATGCACACCTTTAAAAAGAACACTTTCAACTTCCCCTGTCATCTTACCGTCCTTTTCATCGACAATATCAATATCCTCTGGACGAATAATAACATCAACCGGTTCATTTTCTTTAAAGCCTACATCCACACAATCAAAAATATGATCATCAAATTTCACTTTCTTATCCGCAATCATCCGTCCTGGAATAATATTTGATTCCCCGATAAATTGTGCAACATAACGGTTGCTCGGTTCATTATAAATTTCTTCTGGTGTGCCTAATTGTTGGATTTCACCATCTTTCATAACAACAATCTTATCCGACATCGTTAAAGCTTCTTCTTGATCATGCGTAACAAAAATAAAAGTAATTCCAACTTCTTGTTGAATATTTTTTAATTCATATTGCATTTCCTTACGTAACTTTAAATCAAGGGCACTTAAAGGTTCATCCAACAATAAAACACGCGGTTCATTCGCTAAGGCTCTGGCAATCGCAACACGTTGTTGTTGACCACCACTTAAGAGTGTGACATCCCTTTTTTCATAGCCTTCTAGTCCAATCAATTTCAACATACGCATCACTTTTTGATCAATAATGTCTTTTGACATTTTTTGAATTTTTAGACCATATGCAATATTGTCATAAACATTCATATGAGGAAAAAGGGCATACTTTTGAAAGACCGTATTTAATTCTCTTTTATATGGAGGCAAATTTGAAATATCCTCCCCATTAAAAATCACTTCTCCTTTACTCGGTTCTAAAAAACCTGCAAGAATACGTAAAAGGGTTGTTTTACCACAGCCACTAGGGCCTAATAAAGTCACAAATTCATTTTCATAAATGTCCAAATCAATTCCTTTTAGAACCACTTGATCATCAAAATTCTTTACAATGTGACGAAATTGAATGATTTTCTTCTTTTCTTCCATTTTTCTCTCCTCTTAAAAAATAGGTGGTGTAGAAACCCACAATACAACAGCCGAACGATTGCTTCGATTTTCTAAATAATGCGAACGTTTCCCTTGTATAGAAAAGGTTTCCTTTGCTTTTAGGCAATAGGATTTATTTCCATAAACTAAATAGACAGATCCCTTAAGAACATAACCGAATTCTTCCCCCTCATGACTTTCAATCAACTTCGTTTTACTCTGTGGATTTAAAGTAATTTCAATTGGTTCCATCTTATTTTTTTGCGCATTGGGTACAATCCATTGGATCGTCGCATAATCTCTTTCATCGACAAAATAATCTTCTTTTTTAAATACAATTTGTTCCTCTGGCTCTTCGGAAAAGAAAGCTTGTAGATTTGTTCCTAAAGCCTCTAAGATATTTTCTAAAGTCGATACATTCGGACTGGTTAAATCTCTTTCCAATTGAGATAAAAAACCTTTTGTTACTTCTGAGCGACTTGCCAATTCCGAAAGCGTTAAATCATTTTTTAATCGCAATTCTTTCAGCTTTTCACCTATTTCCATATTCACCTCTCGTTTTATTAAAAAAACTTTTTGTTTAATTAATTAAACACTGGCTCATTATATCTTATTCAACTTTTAGGAACAAGTCTTTTTCTGTAAAATATTTGATAAGTCTAAAAAAAATAAACAATTTCTACTTTTAATTTTTTTCAAGTTTGCTATGATACTTTTGTTAAGGAGGAAACGTCATGAAAGAGTTTAAACCAATTAAAGAAGGAAAAGTTCGTGAAATATACGATAATGGAGATTCTTTGATTATGGTCGCAACAGATCGTATTAGTGCGTTTGATGTTATTTTAAAGAATAAAATCACCAAAAAAGGAACTGTATTAACACAGATGTCTAAATTTTGGTTTGATTATACAAAGGATATTTTACCAAACCATATGATTTCAACCGATGCAAAGGATATGCCAGAATTTTTCTCAAGTGAGGAATACAATGGAAATTCAATGCTCGTTAAAAAATTAAAGATGCTTCCAATTGAATGTATTGTTCGTGGATACATTACTGGTTCTGGATGGGCAAGTTATCAAAAAGATGGAACAGTTTGTGGAATCCAATTACCAGAAGGATTAAAAGAATGTGAAAAATTACCAGAACCAATCTATACACCAAGCACAAAAGCCGAAATTGGTGATCACGATGAAAATATCAGTTATGAAAAAAGCATTGAAGTCTTAGAAAAAGAATTCCCTGGTCATGGCCAAGAATATGCACAAAAGATTAAAGATGCAACCATCGAACTTTATAAAGCTTGTGCCGATTATGCTTTAAGTCGTGGGATTATTATTGCCGATACAAAATTTGAATTTGGATTGGATGAAGATGGAAATGTTGTCCTAGGCGATGAAATGCTAACACCAGATAGCTCTCGTTTCTGGCCACTTGAAGGATATGAACCAGGTAAAGGTCAACCATCTTTCGATAAACAATTTGTCCGTGATTGGTTAAAAGCGAATCCAGATAGTGATTACAACTTACCACAAGATGTAATTGATAAAACGATTGATAAATATAAAGAAGCTTATCATTTATTAAGTGGAAAAGAACTATAAAAAAAGTAGAAGCAATTCAATTGCTTCTATTTTTTATTTGAACAATTTTTTTACAAGCTTGCACTTGTCGCATTTCTTCCATACTTAACTCATTTGTAATAAAAACATCCGTTTCTCGAAAAGAACAAAAAGAATAATACCCTCTTTTTTGAAATTTGGCTGATTCACAAACGACGACAATTTTTCGTGATTGATTGATTACATGTCTTCGTGTTCCTACCTCATCCATTGTATATACAGTAAAACCATCAGAATCTAGAATGCCATCACTACCAAGAAGGGCCACATCAATATGAATAGAATCCAACATCTTTTCACTAAAATAGCCTTCTGTATGAAGCCCATGCCTTGTCAATTTACCACCAATTAAAACAACCGCAAAATTCATTTCATCACATTTTTGAGCCACTAATAAAGAATTCGTTACAACCGTTAAGTCCTTTTTCTGCATTAAGGCATCAATTCCAGCAATCAATGTACTTCCGGCATCCAGATATACAATACTACCATTTTCAATTTCATTAATAGCTGCTGCCATTAATCGTCTTTTCGTATCGACATTCTCTTGATTTCGAATGGATATTGGCAATTCAATAGGTAAATTGTTCTTTCGAACATAGCCATGTAAACGAACAACGATTTCTTTACTTTCTAATTCATCTAAATCTTTACGTAAAGTTTCTGGTGTTACATCTAATTGTTGCGCTAAATCCTTTACTTTCATTTCGTTTTTCTCTTCTAAAATATTGCGAATTTGAATTTGTCTGGCTTCTTTTTTCTTAGACATAGAATCCCTCTTTTCAATTCCCATCTTAACATAAACGTAAAAATTTTTATGAATCGATCTAAATATAAAAGTTATTTTCTTTTGTTCAGTCCTTTTATTCCATTCAAATTCTTTTAAAGCGAAGTTTTTTTGTTTTAGATTCTTTTATTCTTTTCTATTTCTTGTGTTTTACTCTTTATTTTTGGATAATTTCAAAAAAAAGGAGTTTATAATGAAAGAAATAAAAACAATTTTTTTTGATATTGACGGAACTTTGATTCCATTCAAAGAAACAAAAGTTCCTAAAGAAGTACTAGAAGCCATTCAAATGGCTAAAAAGAAGGGTTATAAAGTTGGACTCGCTACCAGTCGACCCATGACTTTAATTCAGCGAGCAGAAAATATTTTTGAAATTGAATGGGATGGAATTGTAGCAAGTAGTGGTACAAAACTCTATGATGGACAATGTCATCTTTTAAAAGAGCATTCTCTTCCTTTATCAGTTCAAGAAAGTATTTTTCACATAGCTGATCAAAATCAGATTGCCATCTATACTTGCGGAAATGAATCTTATTTTACAAAAGAAAGTGACATAATTTCTTGGTTTAAAGATACCTATCAATTGGAATGTGACAGCTTTCATCCATATAATCACAAAGAAACAGAATTAATTACTTTACTTGGAGATAATCAAGATTGGATTCGTAAGCTCTATTCAAAAATCGAAGAAATCCGTTTTGTGAAAGGTGGAACGTATAATTTAGATATTTTTCCTGCTCAAATCAATAAAATGACAGGCATTCATGAATTTATGAAAAGTTGGGGATTTCATTCGCAAGACTATTTGTGTTTTGGAGATACGCAAGGGGATCATGAAATGATTTTAGATGCTCAGATTGGAATTGCGATGCCCAAGTCAAGTCAAGATACCAAAGAAATTGCCGATTTTGTATGTCAAGATATTCCAAGTGCTTTGAGACATTTCCATATCATATAAAAAGGGCCTTCATTGAAGGCCTATCGTTTTGCATCTTGAATCCATTTTTTGATTTTCACCAAATCTTCTTGAACTTTTTTTAGATCTTTTAATTTCCATGTCCAATTCTCATCCGAAACACAGCCAGGACAATTAATACGCGCTTCTTTTTTAAAGCCACAAATATCCCAAATTGGAAGTATAACGGTATTGGCTTTACTATCTAATAAGAAATGACAAAGCATATCATTAAACGCACGATGCGTATATCCTCTTTTCTTAAAGAAACGACGTAAACTAATTCTTTTATTGTTGTCATAAGTCGCATAATCTTCAAGAATAGTCGCATTATCATGCGTTCCAGAATAGTAAACACAATCTTCACTAACTTCTTGACGTAAAAGCTTGGTTTCCATTCGAAAAAGTTGGACTTGTAAGCCAGGTATATGATATTTCTTTTCTAGATCAAAAATTTCTTCTCCTAAATTATCTCCAAGGTCTTCCGCAACCAATTGGATATCTGGATTGTCCTTGGTCACATAAGCTAAAATATCATCCCCTGGTGCATCCACCCATACGCCATCGATTGCTGTTGGACAACTTGCAGGAATCTTCCAATAATTGACGAAAGCTCGAAAGTGATCAATGCGTACAATATCAAAACAACGATTCATCCAATCCATTCTTTGACGCCAAAAGCGATAATTATTTTTTTTCATATGACGAAAATCATAGGTTGGCATACCCCAACGTTGTCCCTCTTTCGCAAAATAATCCGGTGGACACCCTGCAATAAATTCGGCTTCTCCATGACGATTTAACATAAAATCGGGTCGATCACTCCAAACATCGGCACTATCTAAATCAACATAAAAAGGAACATCCCCCATGATTTGAATTCCTTTGGAATGTGCATAATCGACAATTTCATCCAATTGTTGATAGAAAATAAATTGAAGAAATTTGATATAAAACAATTCATCTTCATATTCTTGTAAATCAACACCGGATGGATCATAAAACCAATCACGATATTCTTCATCCCATTGTGTCCAAGCCACTTCATTATGCAAGCCCCTAAATAAGGCATACAAAGACCAATTTGAAAGCCAAAATGCTTCTTCTTCAAATTGACGGTATGCTTTTTTAAATTCCGAAAAATTCTTTTTAAAAGCTTTAAATGCACGACGGAAATAAACTTCTTTAAATGCTCTGACTTGCGTATAATCAACACGTGTTTTAAATTTATTACAATTCACAATTGAACTTTGGGTTAATAATCCCATTTCACATAAGCGATCTATATTGATATAAATTGGATCTCCCGCAAAACTTGATAAAGTTTGATAGGGAGAATGTGTTTGCCCAGTGATTTGAATTGGCAAGATTTGCCATATCTTAAATCCAGCATCCGCAAAACAATCAATTATCTTTTTTGTCTTAACCCCAAAATCACCAATCCCTTGATTTCCAGGCACACTAAATAAAGGACATAGAACCCCAGCACTTCTTTCCATAAAAATGTAACCCCTTTTATCCACGTAATTTTATCACATTTTTACAAATTTGCCTATAAAAAAGCAGAACCTCTGTTCTGCTAATTCTCAAGATTAAGGGTACGATAATACATCGTTGCAATTAATTCATAGATCACAATATAAATGAATAAAAAGAAAAGAAAACTTGAAATCATCTCTTTCAATAAAAGCTGTGTATTAACTAAACCAGCAGCTCTAAGCAATTGATTCATCAAACGGAAAGAAAAAACTAAATGAATACCGGCTCCAAATAACGGTAAAAAGAAAGTTAATGCCAATTGTGACCGTACATTCTTTTTAATTTCTTCTTTTTCCATTCCTAATAGCTGCATATTTCTATAACGTGCTTGATCTTCATAACTATCCAAAATTTGTTGATAAAATAAAGATAAAATGGTTGCAACAAGCAATAAAACACTCACAAAGATTCCAACAAATAGGAAAGACCCATAAAAGCCAATATAGTTCTTATAAGCAACATAACGTGGATAATAATTCCATTCTTTTAACTTTTTATGTAATAAACGTTCAACCTTTTTCTTTTGTTTTGTATCCTTTAGATTAAAACCATAATTTGTGCGAATTTTCGTGCTTTGTTTCTTTTCAAGCTTCTGAAGCGTTTCTTTTGAATTCACGACCATGTAACAAACATTCTTGGCTTGATGGGTACGTGTCATTCCATTAAAGATTGCATTCAAATTATTTTTAACACGGAAGGTCTTACCTAATACCCGAATGTTCTTCGAATCCCATCCTTGTTCTGCATATAAGATAACTTCGTCTTCTTCCAATTTCGCATTGGATTTTTCATAAAAATCAAACGTGTCTAAAGTAATAATTTCAAAGGTCGTTACTTGATTAATACCACCTTGTTTTTTTTCTTCTGTCCATTGTTTCCCTTCTTTATATAAGTCAACCGATAGATATTCATAATTAACTTCTTTTTCAACATCGATTTTATTCTCTTTGAGAAGCTTTTGAATTTCCTTTACATCCGCTTTTTTTGATACAGATTGTAAGACGACATCTCTTGGATTTTTCGTATCTAAAATCTGATTCATCCCTGACCATAATGTAATGGTACTCGACAATAAGATTAAAATCATTGTCGTTAAAATACAAATATTAGCCAATTGCTTCCCTTCTTTTTTGATAAAAGCAATGGCATGCGCTACACCCATCATATGATTGGACTTATATTGATACCATTTCCATTTTCGTAATTGTTTTAAGAAAACAAAATAACCTTCCTTATAGAAACAATAGGTACCAATAACCGCAAGTACAAGCGCTAAAATAAAGAAACGCAAGGCAGTTAATGGATCTTCAATACGTCCCGCTATCACATAGGCACAAATCAAACAGATTAAGCCAAAAAGGGTTGCTCCTTTATTACTCTTTTCTCTTATGACACCTTCCTTTTCATTAAAACGTGCACTCGGATAAATCACATGAATTCTTCGCATTGAATCGATACATAAAGCACATGTCAATATAAAGAAAAAGCCTAAGGTATAAAAGCAACATCGACTCGAAAAGAACCAAGCCATAACCTTCTTTCCTTGCATAATCCATTGACAAGCATAAGCCATTTCATGACTCAATACATAACCCAATGCCATACCTACAATTGAAGAGAAAAAATAAATATAAAAAGTTTCATAAAAAATGATACGACAAATGTGCTTTTTCTCCATTCCTAAAGATGTATAAAACCGAAATGCTTGATTCCGATAACGAGCTAAAAAAGAATTTAAATGGAAAAGAAAACAAATACAAAAGATTCCCAACACAAAAATTCCATAAAAGAAAACCGTTGTCATAAAAGACCCACTTGTCATTCTTTGTAAAGACGGATTCGATGAAATTGAAAATAAAGCATAAAAAGATGCAATACAAATTGTAAGGGCAAAACCATAAGGTAAATAAACTTGTCGATTGTTTTTTAAATCCAATTTTGTTAAATGCAAGAACATGTGTTTAATGACCATATGCATCCTCCATATGAATCTTTTCAAAGGTTCTTGCCAATTGAATATAAAAATCTTTCGAACTTCCTTGTCTTTTCATCTCTTTATGAATACGTCCATCACGGATAAATAAAACCCGATCTGCTCGACTCGCAACCAATGCTGAATGGGTTGTAATCAATATTGTTTGAGGTCGATTATGGACCTGGTCTAGTAAATTTAAGAAAACATCCGTTTCATTGGATTTAAGACGCCATGTTGGCTCATCAGCTAAAATAAGATCTGGATGCATAATTAAAGCACGGGCGAGCGCACATTTTTGTTTCAGCTCATCGCTACATTCATGTGGATATAAATTCAATTCATTTCCAATGCCAATAAAATCGGCAACCTGCTTGCATTTTTTTAGCATCTCTTTCGCTTTCTGTTTTGCCATAACCATTGGGAAACAAATATTTTCTTGAAGTGTTAAGGTATCAATTAAACGGAAATCTGGAAAGATCATCCCAAAATGTGTACGGCGAAAAGCTGGTATTTGATCTTTTTCTAAACGTGTGATGTTATAACCATCTAAGATGATTTTTCCATTATCCACAGGATCCATTAATCCAAGCATTTGTAATAAAGTACTTTTTCCTGATCCTGATTCCCCTAAAATCGCAACATATTCGCCTGGCTCAACTTGAAAATGTATATTTTGTAACAGGCTTATTTTATTATTTGAAAAATTGTTTGAAACAACTTTTTGTAAACTTTTTACTTCTAATAATGCCATAGTAAATCCCCCTTTTCACTAAAGCTACGTGTGTATGGTACTCCCCTTTTTTCCTCATTTCAAGCAAAATCCAAAGAAAGGGTTTTCACAAAAAAAGCCCTATCCTATAGAGCTTCGAGCATCTTGATTAAATCCGGAATCGTTGATTCAAAATTCACACCATACCATGTTTTTTTTGGATCCAGAAGTGTCTTCTCAATCGTTTTCGCCGTATAATCAGCAGCCAATTGAAAAGCCTTAGACATTGGAATTCCTCGAGTTAAAGCGCCTACACAGACACTTGAAAAAATATCACCCGTACCATGGTAGGAAGCACCAATTTTCTTATTTTGATAGTTAAAGAATGTATCTTGCTTCGAGTCGTATCCATAGAAACCCGTTTTTCCTTCTTGTAAACTAACTCCTGTAATCACAACAACTTTTGCCCCTTGTTGAATCAATTTTTTTATCAAATCTTGGATATAAAATTCATCATATTCTTCTTTATATTCACTATTCGTCATCAATGCCGCTTCTGTAATATTTGGAACAAGGATGTCCGCATATTTTGATAAACTTGTATTCTGTTCAATATAACTGTAATCAAATGCTGGATAGAGCTTACCATGATCTGCCATAACAGGATCAATAAAAATCATCGTATCCTCACTTTGAAACATCTTAAAAATTTTCTTTGCTAATTCTATTTCTTTTTCAGAACCAAGATAGCCTGTATAAATCGCATCAAAATGAATACCTTGTGATTGCCAATGCGCACAAATGGGCATCAATTGATCCGTCAAATCTTTGCATGTAAAACCTTCAAACATTGTATGCGTTGATAATAAGGCAGTTGGTAATATGGTTGTTTCAACCCCCATTGCTGAAATAATTGGTAACGCAATTGTTGTGGAACACTTTCCTAAACAGGAAATATCTTGAATTGATAAAACTCTTTTCATAAGAAACCTTCCTTCAAGCAGTAATTATAGCGAAATTTGACCATATAAAAAGGACCAAATTCAAGAATTTTTATAAAGACAGAAAACGATCCAGTATTTTTCGATTTCCTGTCTGCTTAGCAATCCATTCCAATTCATATTTAATTATTTCTTTAAAGACCCATTGGGGTTCGAATAGAGAAATCGAATCTTTGCAATAAGTCCATAAATAATCTTCTAAGTTCTCTAAAGTTTCTCCTTTATTCTTTAAACAATAGTAAGTATAAAGTGATTTATAGCGCCAATCCTTTTTATCTAAATCTCTTTGTTCTTGTAAAGATGCAGGTAGTTCTTTATCTAAAACAGTTGCTATAAAATTTAAAAAGATAATCTCAGGAAAGAAATAATCTTCCAAAACAACGGATCGACTAAAATAGAACCACGCTTGTTGATAATTTTTATTTACGAAATAATATAAACCAACCACATGATAAAATTCATAGACATTTTTATCATTTCTTTCTTCCTGTAAAATAGGATTTCTTAAAGCTTTTTTTGCATAATCTTCAAACAAAGAAGGTTGAATTTTCATCACAAGATACAAACGCGAAATTTCTGTCATAAATTCTGTACGAACGTTATGCTTTTGTTTGCATCTTTTTAACAAATCTTCACAATAATTCGTTGCTTCATAGTAGTTTTCCCAGCGAATTAAAAAATTTAAAATACGATGACGGCATTTACTACTTTGACAATCTCTCAAACCAAATTTCTTTAAATCTTGATCATCGATTTCATCAGCCATGTTCTCATGAATATAAGTTAATAAAAAGTAGGATACGACTTCCTGCATCGCTTCATCTAGAATAGGTAAATAGTGCAATAACGTAAGAAATGATGTATGTGTTAACTTTTCTTTTCTTAAACAAATTAAGGCTCTATAAGTAATAAATTCCAAAGCATATTCTTTCATTGGCTCAAGCTCTTTTATAAAAGATTCAATCCGATTGGCAAAGCTAGCCATTTGATCATATTCTAAATCGGATAAAAGTTCTTTCGAGTTCGCAAGATAATGGGAAATCAATTTATCTTGATCATTGTAAGAAAAGCCAAGTCGTAATAAAAGATATTCATAAGTCGTTGAATCTTTCAAAATACGACCTTGAAGTATTTTTTCAAATTCTGCTTGGGAACAAATTCCAACAATCAAAGATTCCTTACTTTCATTTGGATGATCTTTTAACCATTTTTTGAGATAAAAAGAGATAAACGCACTAAGACGTAACTTATCTTTATCTGGAATTCCGAGTAACATACGCTCACCTGCCCAAAGCCATTGTAACATAAAAAGAGTGAACCCCCATTGATTCACTCCTTATTTTATTAACCATTTCATCTTTTTTCACGATAAGAAGATCTTTTTCTTTACGATATTTGATTTCCTTTCTATATTTGATCAATCTCACGTTTTTTCAGTTGTTACTGATTCTTCTTTTCTTATAATGTGACTATTTCGAAATGGTTTTTATCGCTCTTTACAGTTTCTAGTATATGGTTATTTTTTATTACTTCAACAAAAGTGGCAGACTTTGTTTAATAATTGGAATAATCTGAAAAACTCGCTTTCAAATATTTAAAAGGTCCTTGCTTACTTTTTCTTCTGCAAGGACCTTTTATGAGATGAATCTATTCATGATTACTCCTTTCTATCTCTTCTATTTGAAATACCTTTTTCTTCCCCTTATCTATTGCGGTATTTTCAATAGATAAGCCATTATCTGTGCATTGGTCTATACCTTTGTTTCCTTTCCTTTTGTACTTTCATTATATAGAATATCCCTAGTTTATCCATCTATTTGGCTTACTTGGTCTATAAAATGGAAAAAAGAGCATTACTGCTCTTTATAACCATTTGGATTTTGTTTTTGCCAATTCCATACATCACGGCACATATCTTCTAAATTACGATTTGCTTGCCAATTTAAAAGCTTTTTTGCTTTATCTGCATTCGCATAAACAATCGCTAAATCACCTTCACGACGTGGTCCAATTTTATAATTTAGCTTTAAATTATTAGCCTTCTCAAAGGCATGAACGATATCCAATACCGAATAAGGAACACCTGTTCCAAGATTAATAATTTCAACACCCTTGTTTTCTTTACTATAATCAACAGCTTTGACATGCCCTTGGGCTAAATCACAGACATGTATGTAATCGCGTAAACAAGTTCCATCAGGCGTATCATAATCATCACCAAAAATCGTTAAACATTCTCTTTTTCCAATTGCGGTTTGTGAAATATAAGGCATTAAATTATTCGGTATTCCTTGTGGATCCTCACCGATTAAACCCGATGGGTGAGCCCCAATTGGATTAAAGTAACGCAACAAAACAACCGATAATGTTGGATCTGCATAAGCAGCATCACTTAAAATTTGTTCCATCATCCATTTCGTCCAACCATAGGGATTGGTACAATTTCCTTTTTGATTGCTTTCATATAAAGGAGATTCGTTCTCTTGTCCATATACCGTTGCACTGGATGAAAAAACGATTTGTTTCACATCATTTTCCTTCATTGCTTCTAACAAAGAGAGGGTCGTATCGATATTATTTCGATAATATTCAATTGGTTTTTGTACCGATTCTCCAACAGCTTTCAATCCTGCAAAATGGATTACACAATCAATCGCTTCTTTTTTAAAAATAGCATTTAAAGCTTCTTTCTCTTTTACATCTACCTCATAAGAAGGAATCGTGGTATTTGATAATTTTTCTACGCGTCGAATTGCCTCTGGATCACTATTTGAGAAGTTATCAACAATCACAACTTCATGTCCAGCTTCAATTAAGGAAAGAGCCGTATGACTACCAATATAACCGGCACCGCCTGCCAATAAAACTTTCATGTTTATTTCTCCTTAGAAACAACAATTCCACCTGTTTTTACAATGGAATGTGCGGGAATAACACCTCGCACACAAGAAACAGGATAAACATTGGAATCTGGTCCGATGACTGTACCAGGATTTAAAACACTGTTACAACCAACTTCAACATGATCACCTAACATTGCACCAAATTTCTTTAAGCCAGTTTCAATGTTTTCTTGTCCATGTACAACAACCAAAGTCTTATCACTTTTTACATTGGATGTAATGGATCCTGCACCCATATGTGAATAATAACCTAAAATACTATCCCCTACATAATTGTAATGTGGTGTTTGTACATGATCAAATAGGATGACATTTTTTAATTCAACACTATTTCCAACAACACAATCCGAGCCTACTAAAGCACTTCCTCGCACAAAGGCGCAATGACGAACTTCCGTATTTGCACCAATGATACAAGGTGCTCCTAAATAAGCACTAGGAGCTACTGTTGCACTTTCATGAACCCATACATTTTCACTGACTTCTTTATAATCCGATCCTAATGTCGGACCTAAAGAAAGAATAAAATCTTTAATTCCTTGTAATGCTTGCCAAGGATAAGTGAATTGTTCTAAATAGGGTTTTGCTAAAGTATGATCTAAATCATATAATTCTTGTATTTTCATAAGTCCTTCTTTCTATGATTGTGAAATGGTATATGGTGGCGTTTCCCCTAAGGAAATTGCATTCACATCCGTTTTAAATTCACTAATGCTTGTATCATCTGGATATACAATTGAAGCTTCATCTCCTAATTCATAACAATATTCTTGTCCACCATTTCCATTTAAGCTATAGGAATAGAATTGCCATGAAGCCATTGAATCCAATTGTGATTTTACCAAACTTGAAATATCATCCGTACTCATATTGGTATGAAAAGTCGAAGAAAGTGAATTCATAATACTTGCATAATTCGATAAGATGGAAGGAGACATCATTTTATTTAAAATACCTGTTAAAACACGAATTTGATTTCTTCCTCTTTCACGATCGCCACTTTCAAATGAATAACGTTCTCTTGAGAATGCAAGGGCTTGTTGTCCATTCAAAGCAATATTTCCAGCTGCAAATGTATAACCTTGTGCTGTAAATTCTTGTGGATTGTTAACCGTAATACCACCCAATGTATCGACTAATTGCGTTAATGTTTCAAAACCAACTTTTACATTATAGTTGATATCAATATCCAATAAATTTTCAATTGTCATCTCGGTAGTTTCTACACCATGTAAGCCGGTATGCGTTAATTTATCTTTTTGTCCATTGGCACATCCCATTCCCTCTTCACAAACAGTTGTTACATAATAATCACGTGGAATGCTTGTCATTAAAATTTGATGTGTTACCGGATTAATGGTCATCAAAAGATCCACATCACTTCGACTCACTTCATCAATACTACCACGTGAATCACTTCCACTAATTAAAACCGTAAATGTTTCTAGACTCACATCGGTTGCGTCTGCAGTATTGCTCTTTTTAACATAATAGGTATAAGTATATAATTCTTTAATTTCATCCGAAAAATTTTCTTGATTTTCCATATCTTCAATCACTGCGATATTGGATGAATCAATCATAATTAAATCAATCTTTTGGCCTTTAAAGTCATTGACCAATTGAATGATCGAATTATAATTCTGCGTATTAAAACTTTTACCTTCTTTTTTTATTTCAGACAAACCTTTGTCTACATAGGTCTTTGAATTGTTTTCTAAAATCCCAATGGTTTGTCCGTCTAATCCATTATAGTTCTTTAAAGGACTCGTTTTCAAAGCATAAAGAACAATTGTGTGTTTTTCTTTATTGCTTGTTTCTGTGATTTTATTTAATGCCCCATTTGTACTCATGACATAATAAGAAGCAAAAACACTTGTGATTGTCATTGTAAGAGCTAAAACCGATCCAACAATCGCAAGGACCATTCGCTTATTCAATGCCAAAAAGAAAATAATGACTACAAAAATTAAAGCAATGATGAGTAAAATCCCAAAATATTTCGTTGGCAAAACATTCAATCGATTTAATTGAAAGAACAAAAAGAGAAGTGCAAGCAAACCAACAAGACTACAATAGAAGGAAGGTTTTTTATAAAACTTCATCCTATTCACCTCCAGTTACAGTCGATACAACACTAAAGGATTGTGCATCCACATAGACGGTATTGTTCGTATCCCCAACCTTAAAGGTCACAATATATTGGCTTTGATCTTCATTGAGACTACAAGTTAATTCACTGACATCTGCTTCGCTTTGTCCAACATTCACTAAAGCCGCTTGAATGGCTTTTTCTTTATTGGCATCGTTTTCGCTTGTTGTTTCTTCTTTTATCTGTGAAGAAGTATCTGTACTTTGATTGCTACTTTCTTGACTACTTGCTTCACTTCCATCTTCAAATTTGTGATAATCTCTTTTTTTAATTAAACCATTTAAATTAATTTTATAGACATATCTTCCCTTATCCGTATCAAATTGTACTTTATAAAAATCGCTTCCTTTTTGAACTGAAACATTTTGACATATCTCTGCATCTGCATTTGCATCATCTTGAGCCACCTCAATTGCATCTGCTTTGGTGATTTTTATCGTTGAATCAACACAGCCTGAAAACAAAAGTGAAGTCAATAAAATTCCAATTAGTTTCTTTTGCTTCATTACTTACTCTCCCCATATCCATAGCCATAACCATAGATTTCATCCGAAACATCTTCAACCTTATTCAATACAACACCTAAGACTCTTCCACCATTTCTTTCGAAATCACTCATAGCACTTTTCACTTTCCGTTTATCGGAATTTTGTGAATCAACAACATACAACGTTGAATCAGCTATGTTACTTACTGGAATGGCATCACTTGAAATCATTAAAGGACAAGAATCCAAAACAATATAAGAATAATGTTTTCTTGCTTCATCAATAAAGGCACCTAAACGTTGCGATCCTAAAATTTCCGATGGATTTGGCACCTTATGGCCGGTTGGAATAACATATAAACTCTCTTTTGTCGAAAATTCATAGTCCTGAATTCCCTCATAATCATCAATGGTTTTATCCTTTGCATAATTCGCAATGATATTGCTTAAACCAATGCGGTTACTAATATGAATTCTTTTGTGAATCGACGGATTTCTTAAGTCACAATCAATTAATAAAACGTTTTTATATTTTGCAGCTAAAACACGTGCTAAATTAATTGCTACGGTTGTTTTTCCTTCATTTGCATAAGTTGATACAATATTAATCACTTGATTGTTTTCATCCATTTTTGAAAACTCAATATTTGTTCGAAGACCACGATAGATTTCATCTAAATCAAATTGTTTGCTTTTTTTTATTGCCATAACTATCTCCTAAAAAAATGAAAAAACTTTCTTTTTCTTATTTCTAAATCTTTTACCTCATCCCCAATCAAAATGGATTGAGGGTTTTTATAACATAAAAGACGTGCATTTTCTTCACCAATTTTATTTGTTAATTGCTCATACACATCACTTAAACACTCAATTCGTGAGCCCGAAGCGCGATGTGTATCGGTACAAACTAAATGTCCTACCCCTTTTTCTAATAGTTTCCATGCATTTTTTTGTGCATTTGAACCAGTTAAACCCAATAAAGAAGTTCGATTGATTTGTAGAACATATCCATTGTCTTGCCATTCTTGAATTAGATCCCAGTCTAAACCATCTTTAAAATATCTTTCAATATGTGCAATCACGGGTCGATAGCCACGAATGACACATTCATACAAAGAATCTTGATGCCAAGGAATTTGATGAATATCCTTCAATACATTAAATTCAACTAAAAGATATTTTGTTCCATTAATCGTCGGATAGAGTCCTTCATCAATATAATCAATAAATTCACCATTCATCATTACTTCCCCTCCGAAATATATAGATAGAGGGCTAATCGCTTTTAATTCTTCTTGACGATTACGAATGCTTTGATAGAACGATGAATCAATTTGACCTGGGATAATATGTGGGGTGCTACAAATGGCTTCCATTCCATCTTCTTTTGCCTGATTTAAAGCGAGAAGCGCATCCTCTTTTGAAGGCATGCCATCATCGATTTCCCAGGCTATATGGGAATGTAAATCAATTGTTCTTTTCATTTGGAATATTTGGGATTACGCAGAAAACCGGATGTCCTAAATATTTTTCCGCTTCTTCTTTCGTGCGTAATCGTTTATCAAATAATACTTGAATAAAGCTATAAACAATTCCCACTAATAAACCGAAAAGTGCACCCAATCCGGTATTCTTCTTAATATTCGGACCACTCGGTTCGTAAGAAAGTTTTGCCTTATCTACGATTTCAATATTGCGTACATTTAGATTTTTTTGCATACGATTAATGAAGGTTTGAACCGTATCATTGGCGATATTTTTGGATAATTGTGGATCTTCACTAACCGCTGTAATCGTAATAACCTCCGTATTCGATTCATTTTCAACCGTCAATGTATCACGAACTTCTTTTGCACTTTCTAACCCCACATTATTGGCAACCTCCGTCATAATGTTGTTACGTGTCAGTAAAGAGACGACATTCGTTGCTAGTTTCGAATTTGCCATTTGTGAATTGTAATCTAACGAGCCCGACTCACTGACTTCAGGCGTTAAATAAATCGAGGTTGTTGCGGTATATGTTGGTTGAATCAAAAATTTAGAAATTAAAAAACCACCTAAAGCAAATAGCACAACTAAAACTATTACTAATTTGAGGTTTTTTAAAAAAATACGAAACAACTCAATTAGATCAATCGTAAACTCTTCTTCAACATTTGCAGAGTTTATACGACCATCCATACGACTCATTGGTTTCTTTTTACTTTTCATATTTAATTTTCCTCTCTCATAACCTGTAAAAAAGTATACTATAAAACAAAAAAGAAACAAAGAAATGGCACAATGAAAGTCATCACTTTCCTTAAAAAATTTAATTTTATTAGATAATATTTAATTTATCTTCAAAAAAAAAACCTAAAATCAAGAAATAGAAGCAAATCACATTCGTTAATTCTTTACTTTTAACACGAAATAATTATGATATACTTATTTAGATAAAGCTTTCAAGGGAGGATGCCGAATGCCAATTCAAAAGCAGTCAAAATTAGTAAGCCATCCATATCCATATCAACAAAGTGAGGAAATGACCATCGATTTAATGGAATTGCTTCGAAGTCTTAAAAAGAATTTGAAATGGATTGTATCGCTCACTTTAATTTTTGGAATCTGTGGTTACTTATTCACAAAAGCATTTATTCCACTTACATATACTTCTTCTACAACCATTTATTTAACACCACAAACCAATGAATCCGGAGAAGCCGATTATAATTCGCAAATGTCGAATTCAAAATTGGTCACCAACGTCGTTAATCTTATGGTACAAAGCAACATTCTAACTGAAGTTGCTAAGGAAGTGGGTTTGAAAGATTCTAATCAAATCCGTAATATGTTATCAATTGAAAATCAAACGGACACTGAAATCATTAAAGTCAGTGCTACTTCAACCGATCCAAAACTCGCAAAAGATGTTTCGACAACAACAGTCAATGTTTTTATTGAACGTATGCAAAAAAATCTGAATGTCCGTAATATCGAAATTGTAAATAAAGCCAAGTTATCTTATGAACCAAGTGGACCAAATGCCCTTAGAAATGCAGAAAAAGCCGCTTTAATTGGTTTGGTTTTAGGCTTTGCGATTGCTTTTATACGAATGATATTCGATCGTCATTTACACAACAAAGAAGATGTTGAAGCTTATCTAGGTATTCCTGTATTTTGTGAACTCCCTGAATTGAATGAACAATCCAATGAAATAAAATCATAAGAAAACGATTTATTCTTAAGGAGATTGATGTGAGAAAGAAAAAGAATCCAATCCAATACGATATCGATGAAATTTATCGTGGACTTCGTACACATATTGAATTTTTTCAAATGGATGAAGAAATAAAAATTGTGAACGTTGTTTCAACCACAACCAATGAAGGAAAAACGACCATTTCTGTTAATTTAGCACGCATCATGGCCGCTAAATACGAAAATGTCTTATTGATCGATGCCGATTTAAGAAATCCTTCAACCCATCGTCATCTACATATAAACAATGAATTCGGCTTAAGTGATTTATTAGAGCATTATGAAGAAGGAAAGAAAATCATTGAATACAAAGGTGTTTGCGAACATACCTTTTCTACTGGTGAAAAATTAACCGTCATTACTGCAGGTCATAAGGTTCCAAATCCATCAGAAGTCTTAGGTTCTCGACAATTAGGTTCTTTTTTAGCACAAGCAAGAAGAGAATTTGATTATATCATTATTGATTGTTCTCCTGCTGCTGTAACAAGTGATGTCATTCCTTTAAGTAATGTCAGTGATGGCGTATTATATGTCATTGATGCTAAAAATTCGGACAAACGAAAAGTCAAAAGCGCAATAACGGATCTTCAAAGAAATGGTGTTTATGTCTTTGGCGCCGTATTAAATAAAGTAGAAGAGCTTTCCAATAAACATTATGGTTATGGCTATCCATATATAAAAGATTCGAATTCTTAATCCCGTAAAGGGATTTTTTTTATAAAAAAAAGAAGCTTAACAGGAAGCTTCTTGAAATTGAGTTAAGATTTTATGTAGGTCCTCTAAGCTTTGAATGGAACTACAGGCATTTTTAAAAGCATGTGAATTGGCAAGTCCTTTAAAATACCAGCTCGCAAGACCTCGCATTTCACGCATAGCGACTTGTTCTCCTTTATATTCGGATAATAAACTCGCGTGTTTCCAACAAATTTGCATTCTTTGTTCTATCGAATGTTCACCAATCTTCCCTTGAATACAATCTTGAATCAAAAAAGGATTACCGATGATTCCTCGTCCAATCATGACGGCATCACAACCCGTTTGATCAAACATGTTTTGATAATCTTCTACAGAACGAACATCCCCATTGCCAATCACGGGGATGGATACAGCTTCTTTTACGGCTTTAATATAAGACCAGTCGGCCTTTCCTTCATACATTTGTGAACGTGTTCTTCCATGAACGGTAATAGCTTGAACGCCGACACTTTCTAAAGCTTTTGCGAGCTCTACACAATTGATATGATCATGATCAAAACCAATGCGCATTTTAACCGTTACTGGTTTAGAAACAGCTTGTACTAAGTGATCGATTAAATCTTTGGCATAGTCAATATCTTTCATTAAAAAAGAACCCGCTTTGGCTTTAATGACTTTCTGTACAGGGCACCCCATATTGAAATCAATCAAATCACAATCACTTTGTTGATCTAAATATTTTCCCGCATAAACAACACTTTCAATATCATGTCCAAATAATTGAAAACTTAAAGGATGTTCCTCTTTTCGTGAAATACACATGGCTTCCGTTTTTTTTGATCCATAAAATAAAGCTTTATCACTAACCATTTCATTACAAACTAAGCCCGCTCCGAGCTCTTTTGAAATTTGACGAAAAGCTATATTTGAAATCCCGGCCATTGGTGCAATAACCAAACGATTCGGGATAGTAACAGACCCAATTTTAAATGTTTTGTCCATGCTTATGCTCCAAAATAGCCTCTAATTCTTCTTGGGAAAAAGCATAATGTTCATTACAGAAGTTACAAGTAACCTCTGCACCATGATCTTGTTCAATCATACCCTTTAATTCCGTTTCTGGTAAAGTTGTAAGTGCTCTTTCCATTCTTTCTTTGGAACAAGGACAAGAAAAAGAAATCTCTTGTGTCGTTAAAATATGACAACCTTCAAACATATCTTTTGCGAGCTCTTCTAAGTTGGTATCATCATATTCTTGAATTAAAGTAGACATTGGTTTTAAGCCCTCTAAAACATGCTCACAGATGGAAATATCCGTTTCGGTTGCATCCGGAAGCATTTGAAGAATCATTGCTCCACTTGAAATGATATTGCCATCGCCTCCTACTAAGACACCGACTGAAACAGCGGTTGGCGTTTGTTCACTTAAAGTAAAATAATAGGCAAAATCATCTCCAATTTCACCACTTTGAAGTTCAACCGTTCCGGTCCAGTTTTCTTGCATATTTAAATCCTTCGTTACTGTTAAGGTTCCATCTTTACCAACGACATTTCCTACATCTAAATGACCATCTTCTCGAACTTGGGTTGGTACATGAGGATTGGAAACAAAACCACGAACACTTCCATCCGCATAAGCATCAACCATGATCGTACCAAGAGGGCCATGTCCATTAATGGTAATTGTTAACATTTCTTGTTTACTTTTCAACATCATACCCATCATTGTTCCAACCGATAAAACACGTCCTAAAGCCGCTGATGCGCATGGATAACAATCAAAACGATCTCTAGCTTCTTGTACTAAATCTGTGGTACGAGCGATATATAAGCGAACTCTTCCTTCACATACGAGTGCTTTTGTTAATTGATCTTTCATATTCTCCTCCTAAAAGAAAAGACGCTTTGGCGTCTTAATCTTTTCGTTTTGTTAATTCATTAAAGGCATCATCCAAATCTTTTTGATCAAGTCCTTTTGCACTAGCTTCTTCTTGATCTGGTGTTGGTGGAAGTGAAACAACTTCTTCACTCTCTTCTTGCACTTCATTTGGATTTTTCAATTGACCATAATTCATTAAATTCGTAATTTCTTCATTCGTTAATGTTTCATGCTCATATAAATTTTCGGCAATCAAATCTAATAAATGACGATTTTCCGTTAAAATTTGACGGCATTCTTTTTCACATTCATTGACAATTTTACGAACTTCTTTATCAATTTCACCCGCAACACCTTCTGAATAGCTTCCACCTTGCGTATAATCACGTCCTAAGAAGACATTTCCTTGTGGATCGGCATATTGAATTGGACCTAAAGAAGACATTCCATATACACGAACCATATTCTTAGCTAATTTCGTTAATTGTTCAATATCGTTAATAGCCCCAGCACTGACTTCACCAAAAACTAAATCTTCAGCTGTACGTCCACCTAATAAACCGGTAATTTGTGCTAGTAATTCACTCTTACGATGGAAATACTTTTCTTCTTTTGGTGTCATTAAGTTATAGCCACCAGCTTCACCACGTGGAATAATGGTTACTTTTTGTACTTTTTCCGCATCTTCTAATTTCAAACCAATCACCGCATGTCCTGCTTCATGATAAGAAACTAAGCGTTTATCCATTTCATTGTATTTCTTAGATTTTTTAGCAGGTCCCATCATAACACGGTCAATCGCTTCATCTAAGTCTTCCATGGTAATCTTGCTTTCTTTATTACGAACAGCTAAAATTGCACCTTCATTTAATACATTGGCTAAATCGGCACCAGAGAAACCAGGTGTTCTTTGAGCCAAATTATGAAGACTCACATCATTGGCTAATTTTTTATTTCGTGCATGTACTTTTAAAATTTCTTCACGACCTTTGATATCTGGTAAAGTTACAGTAATACGACGATCAAAACGTCCACTACGTAATAAAGCTGGATCTAGAACATCCGGACGGTTTGTTGCAGCAATCACAACAATTCCACCATTATCATTCATACCATCCATTTCAACAAGCATTTGGTTTAAGGTTTGTTCACGTTCGTCATTGCCACCGCCCATTCCGGCTCCACGTTGACGACCAACCGCATCGATTTCATCGATAAAGATAATACAAGGCGCCGCTTTTTGCGCATCTTTAAACATGTCACGAACACGACTTGCCCCTGTTCCGACAAACATTTCAACAAAATCAGATCCAGAAATTGAGAAGAATGGTACATTTGCCTCTCCTGCAACAGCCTTAGCCAATAAAGTTTTACCCGTTCCTGGAGGACCAACCATTAAGACACCCTTTGGAATATGCGCACCCATATCCGTAAATTTCTTTGGTGATCTTAAATAATCAATAATTTCTGCAACTTCTTCTTTTTCTTCTTCACAACCAGCAATATCTTTAAAACGAACTTTTACGTCTTTTTCAATACGAGCACGGTTTTTCGCAAATTCGAAGGCTTTGCTGGTAGAACCACCGCCTCCCATGCGTGAAAACATATAATAGAAGAAAATCGCAACAATTAAGAATGGTAAAAATTGTCCTAAAAGACTCATCCAAATTGCACCAGAATTTGGATCATTAATGGTAATTTTGCCACCATCTTCTGTTAATGTCTCTTTTAACCAATCAATATTTTCATCTGTATTTGGTACGATTACACTAAAGCTTTGTGGTCCGTTGTTCTTTTTGGTATCCGTATACGTCCCACTTACCGTAATGACCGTATCATCAATATCGAGTGATGAATCCTCGAATTTTGCGTGTTTTGCAACTTTTTCGAAAGTCGTATAATTCATTTGAACGGTATTGCCTTGTGCACTATACGCAATCAAAGAAAGAATAATACTAATGACGAAAATAGTTGGCAGAAGGTTCAGCCAATTTCTTTTCATTTTTTTACCCCCTATTCATAGATTTCAGGTTTTAATACCCCAACATATGGTAAATTTCGATATTTTTGATTGTAATCCAAACCATAACCGACCACAAATTCATTTGGAACTGTAAAACCAACATAATCGGCTTCAATTTCACATGTACGTCGATCTGGTTTATCTAATAAGGAAACAATCTTAACATCCTTTGCGTTCTTATTTTTAAACATCTTTTTAACTTCAACCAATGTTCTTCCTGTATCAACAATATCTTCAACCAAAAGAATGGAACGATTCTTTGCGGATGTCATCATATCTAAATCAATGCGTACATCCCCGATTGATTCTGTTCCATCATAAGAGCTGACTTTCATAAACTCAATGTCACATAAGAATGTAAAATGTTTCATCAATTGAGCCATAAAAGGAACGGATCCTTTTAATAAGCCAACCACAATGGGTACTTCTCCCTCTTTATCATAATCAGCTTGAATTTCTTGAGCTAATTCTTTACAACGTTCTATAATTTGTTCTTCCGTTACTAATACTTTTTCAATATCATTTGAAATCATCGTTTTTCTCCTCAAGTCAAATGTCATTGTACCATAAAGGCCGTAGGTTGGGTACTAAAATGTTTGACATCACAACCAATTCCAGGGACAAAAATCACCTTATCTTTTCGATTCACAACGACTTTCCAATTTTTTCGATCAATTTTGGAAATCTTACGATCTACAAAAAATCGCGATAACTTTTTGGTTCCCCATCTTAATTGAATGCGATCACCAGCTTTAACGGAACGAATCGTTAATGGAAAATCCGCTTCATTCACATAGAAACCTTCAATTGTTTGTCCACTTTCCTTAAGCTGAAAAGAACCATAATCCTTATATTCTATTGATTCTAATACAATTGTTTCGGCTTTTCTTTTCCTTTGACAATAGAGTTTTTGATGAAAACTTTCCAATTCATACTCTTTTAAATCAATGAGACAATCCTTTTCGATTTGCAACAATAAGGCTTGTAAATGCTTAAGAGCATAATGTTGATTGGTCTTTTGATAAAGATATTCATCTAGAATCAATGCAGCTTCTTTTTCTTTTAACAAATCGGATACAAGCCAATCCTTTCTAAGAAAACGACGAGCGGCTTCTCTTTTTTGATTCAAAATTTGATTCTTTTGTTTTATTTTTTCAAATAAAGCTAACTTTTCTTCTTTTGTATATGTATTTAATTCATGGTGACGAATTTGATTTCTTGTATAATCATCTTCTAAATTGGATTCATCGATTCCAAAAGGAATATGATTCGCTAAACAATAATTCATTAAATCTTCTTTTGTTCGATTTAATAAAGGCCGATGAATCAATAAATCTTGACGCCAGCTTTCTTTTGCGATGCCATAACAATTCGGTATACGATGACTTTTTTCTTGAAAAAGATAGGTTTCTAAAACATCATCCATTTGGTGAGCTACTTCAATTTGGCAACAGCCAAAATCTTTCGCACATTTTTCAAAAAACGCATAACGAACCTCACGCGCCCATGCTTGAAAATTCCCTTTATGATTCCATACGGGATAATCTACATAAACTTTAAGCGCATATTTTCTTCCATAATCACGAACAATTTGTTCATCTCGATCCGCACTTTCTCTTTTTTTATAGTTTACATGGGCAATCGCAATCTCATCCCCTGCTTTTCGACAAAGATCTAATAAGGCCATACTATCTGGACCACCTGAACACGCAATAATTCTTTTCATGTCTTTCATTATAAGGTCAAAAAAAAAGCAACACAAGGTTGCTTTCTAAACTATTTAATAATTGATTCGTTCCAATGTTCGTTAGGTTCAACACCTAATAAATCAGCAACAGTAGCTGCAACATTTGATAATCCCAATTGATCATCTTGTTTACATTCAACATCTGCACCATAAATGATAAATGGAACTGGCGCTAAAGTATGCGAAGTTTTACTTTCGTCATCCGCATTTCCATGGTCTGCCATAATCATTAAGATGGCATTGGCTTTATCACAAGATTCGATTACGCGTGCCAATTCTAAATCAACCGATTCAACACCAATAATGGTAGCGGCCAAACTTCCTGTATGTCCTACCATATCCCCATTTGGATAATTTGTACGTAAGAAGTCATATTCTCCACTTTCAATTGCTGCACACAATTGATCTGTGATTTCTGCTGCTTTCATCCAAGGTCTTTGTTCAAATGGAACAACATCACTAGGAATTTCAACATAAGTTTCAAGTGCTTCATCAAATTTTTCTGAACGGTTACCATTCCAGAAATAAGTCACATGACCATATTTTTGAGTTTCACTGATTGCATATTCACGAATTCCATGCTTACATAATTCTTCTGTTAATGTATATTGAATTTTTGGTGGTTCCGTTAAATAATTCTTTGGAATTTGTAAATCTGCATCGTATTGTAACATTCCTGCAAATTTAACACTTGGAACTTTGACACGATCGAATTTATCAAAGCTTTCATCTCCATCAAATGCCAATGAAATTTCTTGTGCACGGTCTCCACGGAAATTGAATAAAACAACACTATCACCATCATCAATTGTACCAACAGCTTGTCCATCTTTTGCGATCACAAAGCCTGGTAAGTCTTGATCGACAACGCCAGTTTCTTTACGATACGTTTCAATTGCTTCGGTTGCACTGCCAAATTGTCTACCTTCACCCATTACATGAATTTTCCATCCACGTTCTACCATTGACCAATCTGCTTCATAGCGGTCCATCGTAATTTGCATACGTCCACCACCACTTGCGATGCATGCATGGAAAGATTCATCATTTAATTCAGCCATACATTTTTCAATTTGATCAACATATTCCAAAGCAGAAGTTGCAGGGACATCACGTCCATCTAATAAAGCATGTACACGAACTTCTTTAATTCCTTCAACTTTTGATTGTTTTAATAAAGCTTCTAAGTGTGAAATATTTGAATGCACATTTCCATCACTCAATAAACCTAAGAAATGCATTTTATGTTCTTTGGCATTTTCAGCAAGTTCTTTCCAAGTTTTAGAATTGAAGATTTCTTTCGATTCAATATTTTCATTTACAAGTTTTGCCCCTTGTGAATAAATTTGTCCACAACCTAAAGCATTATGTCCAACTTCTGAGTTCCCCATATCTTTGTCTGTTGGCAAACCAACGGCTAAACCATGTGCACGTAATTGTGTATGTGGACATTCTTTCCATAATTTATCTAGGGTTGGCTTATTTGCTAAAGCTACCGCATTGTTCGTTTGATCTTCACGAATCCCAATACCGTCCATAACAACCAAAACTACAGGTCTTTTTTCCATTTTTATTATTCCTCCATTAACTGTTTTTAGTGTAACACTTTGCTCATAAAAAATCGACAATTCTATTAATTCTCAACGAAAAATACATCAATCAATTAAAAATTTATGAAAATCAATCAATGAAATGAAAATTTTTTCAAAACTGTCTCCATCTATGATAAAATCCTAAGTAAGTATTATATAAATAAGGGAGAATGTAAAATGAAACTTTGGAAAAAAGCACTCGCCTGTGCAATGGTTGCCGGTTTATCTTTCGGCTTAGTCGGATGTGGAAGTTCCGATACATCAAGTGACAATGACGATGATACGTTAGTTGTTGGATTTGATCAAAACTTCCCACCATTTGGTTATGTCGATGAAAATGGAGATTATGTTGGCTTTGACTTAGATTTAGCTAAAGAAGCCGCAAGTCGAATGGATATGGAAGTAAAATATCAACCAATTGATTGGGATTCAAAAGACATGGAACTTGAATCTGGTACAATTGATTGTATCTGGAATGGATTTACAATTAGTGGTCGTGAAAAGAAATACACTTGGACAGATCCATATATGGATAACTCTCAAGTCGTTGTTGTAAAAACAGATTCAAACATCAATACATTAGCTGATTTATCTGGAAAAAATGTTGAAGTACAAAAAGAATCCAGTGCCGAAACAGCCATCAATGATAATGAAGATTTAAAAAATTCTTTTGCGCAATATACAAGTGTAGCTGATTACAATACCGGTATCATGGACTTAGAATCTGGTGCAGCGGATGCGGTTGCAATGGATATCTATGTTGCCAAAGATCAAATTGCTGGTAAAGATGATTTGAAAATCTTGGATGAAAAGGTTTCAACAGAACAATATGGTGTAGGTTTCTTAAAAGGAAATACAAAATTACGCAATAAAGTAGAAAAAGCTTTAAAAGAAATGGTAAAAGATGGAACGTTCCAAGAAATCAGTGAAAAATGGTTTGATGGACAAAATGTTTGTATCTTATCGAGTGAAGATTAATTCGAAACCAGGCTCTGCCCTGGTTTCTCTTATTGAGGAGGACAATTTATGGGTATTCGAACAATTTCATTGTTAGGCTCTTTTTCACAATTAATCAGTGGAATGGGCACAACCATCCAAATATTTGTATTAACGCTAGTTTTTTCCTTACCATTAGGGCTTTTGATTGCTTTTGGTAGAATGTCAAAAAACATTTTCTTACGAACCATTGTGAAAGTATATATTTCTATTATGCGAGGAACCCCTTTAATGTTACAGCTTTTGGTTGTTTATTTTGGTCCCTACTATATTTTAGGAATGTCTATTTCATCTGCTTATCGAGGCGTCGCTGTTATTATCGCATTCTCTTTAAATTATGCCGCTTATTTTGCAGAAATCTATCGTTCAGGAATCGAATCCATGCCAAAGGGACAATATGAAGCTGCAAAAGTTTTAGGTTATTCTAAGACCCAAACCTTTTTCACAATCATTTTTCCACAAGTTTTAAAACGTATTCTACCTTCCTTAACCAATGAAATCATCACTTTAGTTAAAGATACTTCCTTAGCTTTTTCCATTGCTTATATGGAAATGTTTACGCAAGCTAAAGCCCTTGCCGCTAGCTTTAAAAGTATGATTCCTTTTGTAGCAGCAGCCATTTTCTATTATGTCTTTAACTTCTTAGTAGCGGCTTTAATGGAATATTTCGAGAAAAAAATGAATTATTACAATTGAGGTGCCTTATGAAAATATTAGAAATGAACCATGTTAAAAAAAGCTTTGAAAATAACCAAGTTTTAAAAGATATCTCTTTTTCTGTTAATGAAGGTGAAGTTGTTACAATCATTGGACCGAGCGGTTCTGGTAAAAGTACCTTACTTCGTTGTGCAACCTTTTTAGAAACAATGGATGATGGAAACATCATCTATATGAATGATGAAGTTGTAAAAAGTGTAAATCATCATGCCGATTATGGAAATAAAGAACAACAAAAGAAAGCCTTAAGCTATTTTGGATTGGTCTTCCAAAATTTCAATCTTTTTCCACACTTCACCGTTTTAAAAAATATCATTGATGCTCCGATTCGTATTCAAAAAAGAGAAAAACAAGAAGTGATTCAAGAAGCTCGTGTATTATTAAAACAAATGGGCCTTGAAGATAAAGAAAATGCCTATCCTGGACAATTAAGTGGTGGTCAACAACAACGTGTTTCCATTGCTCGTGCCTTGGCAATGAAACCTAAAATTCTTTTCTTTGATGAACCAACCAGTGCCCTTGATCCGGAATTAACCTTAGAAATCTTAAAGGTTATTCAAGATTTAGCCGCTCAAAAAATGACTATGGTGATCGTCACCCATGAAATGAGTTTTGCCCATGATGTATCAGATCGAATGATCTTTATGGATAAAGGAGTCATTGTTGAAGAAACGACTCCAGATAAAATGTTCTCAAGTGATAACGAAAGAACAAAAGAATTTTTAGGAAAATACCATTCCTTCGCATAGACGCTTAAAGCGTCTTTTTTAATTGTTTCAAGTAATAATTTTGAAGAATTGCTTCCAATTGTTTTACAATCGCATCTTGACTTCCATAAAGCATTTGATTTAAAGAATCTTCTTCTTCAACCAATGCAGTAGAAATTTGTCCAAAGAGCTCACTATATTCTTTAGCTTTCTTGCTAGGAATAATCATAAATAAAACACTTCGTATCTTTTTGAAATAAGGATCCGTAAAGACTTGTCTTTGATAGGGACGTGCCATACAAAAAATAGGTTTTTCAATTCGATCACTTTTCCCATGTAATAAGGCTAGCTTTAAATCCGGAAGAATTTGTGAATACAATTGTTCTCTTTCAAAAATGATTTGTGCCAAAGGATCTAGATCACGCATCGCAACCTTTTCTTTTTCAAGTAAATCATAGACCAAATCAACAAATCCAATATAGGCAGATACTTCATAATAAGAAAAGACTTGAAGCATTTCTTGAATGTCTTTGGTAATTTGTGAGATATTTTCAAGTTGTAAATGAAAATCATTATTTTTTATTTCTTTACGAATATGGGCATAACATTCAATCTTTGCTTGGATTTGTTTCAAATCTTCTTCTTTTAATAAAGGTGAAATCGTTAAAATATCATAAGGATAACCTTCTAAATCCATACTACTGATATAAAAATCAATATCTTTTCTTTCTAAATCATCTTTAGAAAGTGCAATTAGATTCGCTTTTAAATGAAAATAGCGATCAAGCTTTGCGGTCATTAAACGTGCAAGTCCAAAACCACTTGCACAAACGACGCCAATATTCACTTTTCGACAATAACGACTGGCCTGTTTCATTCTTTCACTGGCAGCTCCAAAATGCATTGCCAAATAACCAATTTCTTCTTGGGTTACTTCACAATGATATTCTTCTTCTAAGATTTTACTTGCCCGTTCTGTTTTTTGATAAATCGTCGGATATTCTCGTTTGATTTGTTCCCATAAAGGATTAAAGATATTCAAATGATTTTTCAAACGAATCAAAACAGGTTTTAAATGAACCATTAATCCTTCCACAAAAACAGGATCATTTTTTAATTCTTCACTATAGGCCGGATCAAAAGCATCCGCCATCTTTTCAACTAAGTGTAATAGGGTGTCGTCTTCTTGCATAGAATGCTTATTGTATTGTACTTTTGAGCCTTGAATGTGCATCATTAAATACGATATTTCAATTTGTGGAATCTGTACTTGAAATAAAACTTCGAGCTTATGAACAATTTCTTTGGCAAGCTGATAATCTGCATCCTTTTGATCCACTTGAATCCATTGATTGGAATCAATAAATTCCTTTCTTTTAATTCGCTCAAGGCTAATCGCAATATGAAACAATAAACCAATATATGCATTATCCTCTAATTGCTCTAAACGTTTCTTATGCATATCCTTCAATAAAGAATCAATCCGATAAATATTTTCGCGATTCAATAAATCAAAAATGCCTTCTTGCGAAGTATCAAAAACCGTATCTACCAAAATATCCTTGGATGATCGACGTTTATAATTTTCATTAATAAAACGACGCATGGCTTCTCTAAAATCACTTTCTTTGCCCTTTACATAGACACCATAGCCTGGTTTTTTGACCAAGTATAAATAATTCTTTTCTAACCATGGTGCTAAAGCTTCCATATCACTGGCAATGGTCGATTCACTCACTTGAAATTTATCGGCAAAGTAAATCATCTTATGCGCTTTATGATCTTGTAATAATTCTAATAGTAAGCTTTTTCTTCTTTGTTCAATATCACTGGAATCAATTTCACGATCTTTGCTTAAAATACGGTGCAATTGTCCTTTTTCAATTTCATTTATCGCAAAAGAAATATGTCCTCGACTTCTTTCAATGGCATAGCTTTGTTCAAGAATATCTAATTCTCTTTGAATGGTTCGCTTCGATACATGAATATCGTTTGCGATATCCTTTAAGGAACAACCCTCATTCTCTAATAAGTAAAGAAGGATTCTTTTTTGTCGCATTGTACAATTCATATTTTTTTCTCCAATTGTTCAATTAACTGATCATATTCAGGGGCATTTAAAAAATCACTAATTCCAATTATATACGTATTTGGATACATTTTTTGAACCTTTGCTTCAAGTTGATGATGACAGATAATCAAATCTGCCTCTTTCACTTGATCATAGGCACAATGTTCGACTGTCAAATCCAAATATCTTTGACGAAGCTTTCTTTTTAATAAGCCAGCACCTAAGGCACTTGAACCTAGACCGGAATCACATACAAAAACAATTTTTTCTACTTGATCTGGACATTCAATTTTCTCTTTTTTTCTTGTCTTTTGTAAAAAGAGCAAAGGATAAGAAAGAAGAAAAGAAACGAGGGCTCCAAGTAATACACTCAATAAGATTTTCCACCACATATTCGAAGATGACATAGCCAAAAGAGAAAGAATACTGCCCGGACTAACCGGTACATATAAACCAATCTGTAAAAGTTGTTCTATAAAAATAGAAGTCATACTTCCCCCAATCAAGCCAACAAGTAAGATTGGATTCATTAAAACATAAGGAAAATAAATTTCATGAATGCCCCCAAAGAATTGAATAACGATTGCTTGTAGAAGTGTTTGTTTTTCCGCCTTTGATTGTCTAAAAAAGAGAGCCAATAAAATCCCACACCCTGGGCCTGGATTACTTTCAATCAAATATAAAATCGATTGTCCACTCTGTTTGACCTGTTCCATACCTAATGGTGTAAAAACACCATGATTCAGCGCATTATTTAAAAATAAAACCTTACACGGCTCAATCACAAAGGCCAAAAAAGGAAGGAAATGATGATGAATTAAAAAAAGAACGGCTTGATACGCAAACACGAATATTGTATTCATCACCAGTGAAACCAAAACATAGTTAATTAAAGCCAAACAAATCCCTAAAAGAGCAATTGAAGCATTATTAACTAACATTTCAAAACCAACAGGTGTCCATTTTTTGATTTTTTCATCCCAACTTTTTAAAATTTTTGCCGCACATGGCCCAATACACATTGCTTCAAAAAGCATTGTTTTATCACCAGAACAAATCGCTCCCATACAAGCAATAACCGCAATGCTTCCACCTCTTTTATCATAGATTAAATTGCCTCCTTGATAAGCAATCGCACTTGGTAAGATATATTTAATAAAAGGCGTAATCATACGAGCAAATTCTTTATTGGGAAACCATCCACCTTCGGAAAAAAGAGCACTTAAAAATCCCCATGCAATAAATAACGCAATGTTAGCCATCATCATACGACTACATAAATGACTTGTGAATTGAATCATTTTTTTCATAACTTTATTTTACAAATAGCTCTAAAAAAAAGAAAGCCCTTAAAATGATCATCCATAGCATTAAATTTTCTTTTTCTCTAATTGATGCAAAGAAATTGAAAAAACATGAAATTCTTTAAAAGAAAAAAGTCCAGGTATATTTACTTTGGACTTTAAAATAAATCAAAACATTTCTTTTTGAATGAATTCCATAGCTTCGAGTAAAGATGGAAAAATACCATAACAAGCCTCATAAAATTCATCAATCGGTTCGTGTGTATCTGGAATCATGATTGTCTTACAACCTGCATTTAAGCCAGCTTTCACGCCATTAATGGCATCTTCAAATACATAACAGTCTTTCCCTTGTAGGCCCAAATTCTCTGCTGCCTTTAAAAAGATATCTGGATTGGGTTTACTTCTTTTTACATGTTGGGCACTAACAATCGAATCAAAATAGCTTAAAATACCGACCTGTTCTAAATTCGAACGAATGATCGATTCAATGGAACTGCTCGCAACAGCCATTTTAATCCCCTTGGATTTAAAATAATTTAGGATTTCAACAACTCCTTTTTTCAATTGTAAATCATTTAAAACATGTTCTTGATAGTATTTCACAACATCTTTATTTAAGGCTTCTCCATCAATTCCTGGATAAAACTTCTTTATTACTTTTTGAATTTGTTCACCCGATGAGCCAGCACAAGATCGTCCAACTTCTATATTCACCTGATCTACATAGTTTTTCGCACATTCATTCCAACCTTCTTGATAGATTCTCTCTGTATCAAGGAGTAAACCATCCATATCAAAGATTGCACCTTTCATATTAACCTCCTAAAAAATGGAACTGATTTTATCTTCAGTTCCATTTTAAATTAGTTTTATAAAATATCAATTGTTTCACCAGCTAAAGCTTTATTCATGCTTCGAACTGCACAAAACTTTCCACACATACTACAAGTATCACTGTGATCATCTTCTGGTAGGCGACTATCACGAATCGCTTTTGCGGTTTCTGGATCAAGTGCACATTCATATTGTGCTGGCCAATCCAATACTCTACGTGCATCTGCCATTCGATCATCTTGATCTCTTGCCGATGGAATACCTTTGGCAATATCAGCAGCATGTGCAGCAATCTTAGAAGCGATAATACCTTGTTTTGTGTCTTCTAAATTCGGTAAGGCTAAATGTTCAGCTGGTGTTACATAACATAAGAATGCAGCACCATTCATTGCCGCAACAGCACCTCCAATCGCAGCGGTAATATGATCATAACCTGGTGCAATATCTGTTACGAGTGGTCCTAAAACATAGAAAGGAGCTCCCATACAAATACTTTGTTGAATTTTCATATTGGCAGCAACTTGATCAAGTGGTACATGGCCTGGTCCTTCAACCATCACTTGTACATTATGATCCCAAGCTCTTTTCGTTAATTCACCCAGACGAACCAATTCTTCAATTTGACATACATCACTTGCATCCGCTAAACATCCAGGTCGACATGCATCCCCCAATGAAATCGTTACATCATATTTTTCACAGATGTCTAAAATTTGATCATAGTATTCATAAAATGGATTTTCTTCTCCGGTCATAGACATCCAAGCAAATACAAGACTACCTCCACGTGATACAATATTCATCTTTCGTTTATGTTTTTTTATTTGTTCAATGGTTTTTCTTGTGATTCCACAATGAAGAGTGACAAAATCAACACCATCTTTGGCATGCAATTCTACAACATCAATAAAATCTTGAGCTGTTAAAGTACCTAAATCTCTCTGGTAGTGAATGACACTATCATAGACAGGAACAGTTCCAATCATAACTGGACATTCTTGTGTTAATTTTTGACGAAAAGGTTGGGTGTTGCCATGACTTGAAAGATCCATAATCGCTTCAGCACCTAAATCAACAGCCGATAAAACCTTTTTCATTTCAACATCATAATCCTTACAATCTCTCGATACGCCTAAATTGACATTAATTTTAGTACGTAGCATCGAACCAACACCTTCCGGATTTAAGCATTGGTGTCCTTTATTACAAGGAATCGCCACCTTTCCTTCACTAACGAGTTGACGTAATTTTTCCTCTGACATTTTTTCTTTTTGAGCAACAATTTTCATTTGCTCCGTAATAATTCCTTTGCGTGCTGCATCCATTTGTGTTGTGTATGTAGCGCCTGTTTTTGTTTTTGCATTCATTTTTTGTTCTCCTTCTGCAAATTTATTCAACTGACAAAAAGTGGTGCCCCCAATTTGCCATAAAAAAAGTGAGCTTGCTAACATAGACAAGTTCACTTAAAAAACGATTCGCTCCCTACGTTGGCATTATCCAAATCAGGTAATCGGTCGAAAGTTCTACTTTCCTCTCAGCCTGTAACACAAGCTCCCTCTTTTATTAGTTTTGTTATACACCAATTCAAGACAAAGTACAAGGCCTTCCGCTTTTGTGTTAAAGTAAACAAGGAAGAAAGGAATTTAAAATGCCAACCATCATTTGTCTAAAAAATAATAATGGAATTGCTTGTGCTTCTGACTTACCTATTCTTTTAGAAAAGAATCACTTTTTCTTTGTAAGCCTAGAAGCCTGCTCGTATACTTCATTTGAAGATTTATCTTTATTTGTAAAAGGAAAAGAAAAATCCTCTGTTTTTGTTTATTATGATCAAGAAAACAAAACAATCCAAAGCAATTGTCCTTCTATTTTAATGAATGCAAGAGGAAGTCAATTGATTGAAACAAGTGAGGATGAAAGTTTAGATGATTTAAGAAAAAAAGCCATCTCTTATATTTCATCTCCTTCCATTTCTTGGGTTCTTTTTGATCAATATGGAAATACTGGATCAAATCTATGAATTACCCCCGACTGACCCACTGATGCAAGTCAGACGGGGTTTCTGTTATCCGGCCCCACAATGCTCGAGTGTCATTATGGTTCCTTCCAACATGGACGTTCACAGCGCCCTCTGGTTTCGTTTTTACACGACCACTTTAATTTAATACTGTATATGCATTACGTATTGTCGTAATACTTTCAAAGTTGATATTTGTCGCAAGTAATGGAAATGCTTTTCGCATGATATTTGCTGAACCGTTAAGGTCTGCATTGATACATCTTCCATCTCTAGATTTGTACAATCCACGTTGAACACGTTTTCCTGAGAATTGATACTTAATATCCATGCCTTGCTTGTACACAGGTATATCATCTTGATCTAGATAACTAGCTTTACTTGTATAGCTTTCTTCCTGCTCGATTGTTTTGATACCGACACGTTCTGCCGAGTACTCAACCATCTTGATTAGTTGGGTAAATGGCATTTGTACAAACGTCTGATTGTTTCTCTTTCCCATATCTGTTTCTTGTTTCCATAAGTTGTTCTTTCCAATAACAATAGTGTCGATACGGTTGTCTACGCACCATGTCATGAAATACTTTACTGTTTTAAACAAGTAATCCTTGATCCGATTGTTTCGATTCATCGTGACAGCGTTAAACTGTTTTGTTGGTTGAAACTTTTGTTTCGTACTCAATGTATGATTCGATACGATACTCGCAATTGCTTTGTTGTACATCTGGTTGACCGATTTAATGGGTAGTCCTTTAATCAACAATGAAGGTTGCTCAACATTGTTTGTTACTGCCATGAGATTATCTACGCCAATATCGATGGAAGCAATACGTTTAGAAGTTTTCTTTATAGTTGGTGTTTTTTGCCCATCATCAAATACAAAGGACATCTGATAGTTTTCACTCATTGGTCTTACATGGACTTCGATCAGTCTGCCAGGTACTTTCTTGCCTAATGGAACGACTATCTTTGTTTTAGGTAACTTACATTGGTAGTTTCCTTTTGAATTTGTTTTGATGACACATTCCTGGTTACTCATAGTGAAAGTTAATTTACCCTGCTTGCGTTTATATCTTGGCAACTGCGGTCTACCTGTAAAAGAGGATGCATCTTTCTTATAAGCTTTCAATGCATCAAAATAAGAAGAGATATCATGTACAACATGTTTCAATACATTCTCTCTCGTATGGGCTGTCATAGCCATATAGTCGGCATTAAGATTAATATGCATCACGTCGTTTAGAAAGCCATAATTTAACACGCCAGATGGCGGAACTTTTCTTTTTTGATGCATCAGCGGTAACGCATATTCAACTTCTGTAATCACTTCTTTCTGCAATTCTTTAAGTTCTGAACCGTCTTTATCACGACTGGTCATCATCTGTCGTTCTCTAAAAAGAGCCGCATTATACAGGTTACACGCACGATGAGACATAAGATCTAGATAATCATACACGGGATGTTTAACATCTATGATACAATTCAACACTTTATACATCAGTTATCCTCCTTTCTAAGCACTTGATATCTGCTATATTATGTTATAATAATTATAACATAGAATAGTTCAGTTATGACCGATAAGAGGTAGTATTATGAGACTTAGAGATGATGGATATTATGTGAATCAACACAGTTGCTTTTTGTTACAGTATCATTTAGTACTGCTTACAAAATACAGGCATCCTGTTATAACGGGCGACTTAGAAGCCTGGCTCAAGGAATACATTCAGCAGTACTTTAAAAAACAAGGATTGATCATACAAGCTATGGAGTGTATGCCAGACCATATACATATACTATTTGATGCACCGCCAAATATGAACTTAGCCAATTTTGTTAATGCATTTAAATCAGCATCTTCCAGACTTGTACGAAAACAATTTTCAGAGCAACTTGCACCATATTATTGGAAACCATATTTTTGGTCAATGTCTTACTTTCTAGGTACTGTTAGTGATCGTACAAAGCAAGCTGTCGCAAGCTACATTGCACACCAGAAAGATTAGTTGGCAATTCATCCCCGACTGAGAAAAAACATTTCAGTCGGGGTATTCTTGCTTAAATAATAAAAGCGCCTAATTTAGACGCTTTTTTTCTATCGTTTCATTTCAATTGCATTGTATTCTTGTACAATCACTTTAAACATACGATCTTCTGGTTTTAATCCCACATATTTTTCAATTGTTTTTTCTAAACCATTTTCTTTAATGGATTCTTGTAATTCAATTGCTTGCGCATCATTTTCATTATAGAAATGAAGGGCATAAGCAACACCTTTTAATAAAGCTGAATTATCTAAACCATATTTTTCACACATATTTGCAGGTCCCATAATGCGATCATTGTAAGAGATTTTACGAATTGGTTCACGTCCAACACGTGCCCCTTCATCATGGGTATTTGGATTTCCAAAACGTTTAATAAACATGTTTTCGCAATAATCAACTAAAGATTCATGACTAAAACCATATTCTTTTTCCAAAGCAGATGCACTTTCCATTACGGCTTTTCTTACTTCTTGTACCAATTCTGGATCATTTAAAACATCTTGGACGATATCTTTTCCATTTGCATATCCAATATATGCACTAATAGCATGTCCACAATTGATCATATAAATTTTTCTTTGAAGATGACGATCTAAATCCGATGTATATTCTGCACCTTTGATTGGTTCAAAATCACCTAATTTATCTTTTTCAATCGCTAATTCGTAATTGACACCAATATCAATTCCTTTATGACCATTGTGCTCTCCATCAAAAACCATACGATCTACGGCAGTATTTGGATAAATTCCTACTTCATCTAATTCAGCTTGTGTAATTTCACCAGAATCAAGCATGGCTTGTACCAAAATATCGGTTCCATGCATTGCATTTTCACAAGCCATAACAACAACCTTTTCTTTTCCTTGAGAGACTCTTGATTTTAATCCTTTTGCTAATAAAGGGGCAATTTTTGCTAAATTGGTTGCCATAACCGAAGTTGTAATCACCTTTGCTTGATTGATTTCTTTAATAACTTGATCTGCTTCTGTAATTGATGAGTAAGCGAGAATATTGTCAATTTTCTTTTCTTTATAATCATTTTCAATCTCAAATAAATAATATTCATGATCTTCATTGATTAAATTGACTAAAGCATCAACAACATCCGCAAAGACAATACGATAGCCTGTATCATGTAATAATTCTGCAATAAAACCTCGACCGATCTTTCCGGCTCCAAAATGTACAGCTGTTTCCATTCTTTTCATCCTTCTTTCTTACCCTGCAAAGGTATTATAAATTTCATCTACACTAGCACTTGCTAAACGATTGACTTCTTCTTCAGAAGTACAAGACAATGCAATATTACTTAAAATATCAATATGTTCTTCCCCTTTACCTGCAATCGCAACAATTAATTTCACTGTATTTCCATTTCCCCAATCAACCCCTTCAGGGACAGTCATGATTGCAAGACCGGATTCTTTGATTTCACTTTTCATCGTTTCGATTCCATGAGGAATGGCTAAACCAAACCCAATCGCTGTATTAAAGACCTTTTCTTTTTCAAGTAATGCTTCTACATAACGATCCGTTGTATAACCATTTTCATATAAAATATTTCCTAATTTTTTAATGATTTCTTCCTTGTTTGATAGCTTAGAATTGATTAGAATATTTTCCTTTTTTAAAATGCTAGACATTGTTTTTTATCCTCCTATAAATTTTTTACATATTCGAAGAAGTATTCTTGTAAAACATTTCTTAATGCTTCTTGTACTTCTTTTTCTTCACCTTTTTTTAAAACTTCCAAAAATTTTTTATGATTGATTAATGAACTGCTCAAATAACCTAAAATATCAATCTGACTTTTCAGGTCTTGTCCATTTGGAACAACAATCATTAAAACCGTATGAATTCCTTTTAATCGCTCATCTTGAAAGGCTTTCAATTGCTCCGTTACACACAATTGAACACTGCAATTGGATACACCTTGACTAATTCCATGGAATAGAGCGATTCCTAAATCTTCAAAGACTTGGGTATACATTTGTTCCCGATTTAAAATGGTTTGGACAACTAAATCCTTTTGATAATCATTTTGCGTAATTTTACAAGCTAAATATTCAATAACCTGTTCCATGGATAAGGTCCAACTTACTTTCGATTGTTTAAATGTATCTATTATGTTATTGATTTCTTTTGCCAACTTTTGAATATCATTGTTTGATTTTTTCTGAACATCCGTTTTTTTCTTATGAATATGAGAATAATCTTCAATTTTATGCCGAATTTGTTCAATATCCTTTTCACCAATCAAAGGATTCACTTGAATATAATCAATATTCCAAGCATCTAAATTAAAACTGGTTACAAAGAAATCAATATCTGAACAAACCTCTCCAATTTCCTCTTTTCCAAAAGGAAACAATTGAACATCACCTTCTAAACAATTATGAAGTTTCGTCATCATTAAACGAGCTACACCAAATCCACTCGCACAAACCACACCAATGGATACCGTTCGCGTATATCGATGTTTACTATAAATTCGTTCAACGGCTGAACCAAAGTGCATCGCTAGATAACCAATTTCTTCTTCATTGACTTGATAACCGGTATACTTGGTAATTACACGACTTGCTTTTTTACATTTTAGATAGACATCTGGATATTCATTTTTAATCTCTTCCAAAAGAGGATTAAAAATATTCATATGATTCTTTAAACGAACTAAAACTGGTTGAAGATGAACAATTAAGCCTCGAATAAAGATGGGATCATTTTTTAAGTTTGATGCCTTTTCTGGATCAAAGACATCAACCATTTCTCCAACCATTTCTAAAAGTTCTTCTTCTGATTTAATTTCCAAATCACTTTGTCTTGAATAGCCAATTTTTGATCCTTCAATATGAAGCAATAAATAAGAAAGCTCAACCCGAGGAATCTTTAAACTAAATTCCAATTCCATTGCCTTTAAAATACGAAGGGCTAAATCATAATCTTCATATTCATCCAAATTGGCTAAAACTTCTTGATTGTTTTCAACAATTCCACCTTCACGAATTCGTATAATACTAATTGAAATATGTAAGACCAAAGAAATATATGCATCTTCGCTAAGCGCTTCTAAACGAGGTTCATTTAACCCTTTTAAAACACGTTCTACCTTTTCAATCACACGTGAATTCAATAGTGTGTAAATGCCATCTTTTTTATCTTGAATTAATGCTTTAATGACTTTATCTTTTTTCGTATTTGAATCGATTTCGATAAAATCATTAATGAAACGGCGTAAAGCTTCTCGATAATCGGCTTCACTACCATCAAAGGTAATTCCATAACCTGGTTTTTTAATGATTTTTAAATTATTTTTTTCCATCCATTCCTGAATAGCATCCATATCCGAACCAATGGTTGATTCACTGACATGAAATTGATGGGCAAAAGTAATCCGTTTTTTCGGTGCACGATTTCTTAATAATTCATAAAGAATAAATACCCTTCTTTGATGGATATCACAGCCATCGATTTCGTGCCCGCATAAAAGCTGACTTCTTAATTGTTGAATATGATCTTCATTTCCTCTTATGCGTAAACCAACATTTTTTTTCTTTTCAATCACACAATTCCAATTTTGTAAATAAACTTCTAAGATATCGATTTCTCTTTGAATCGTACGTTTTGATACACCAATTTCTTGTGCTAATTGATCCGTTGTTAAGGGACAAGGACTATTCAGAAGAAAAAGGAGGATTCTTTTTTCACGCACTGAGCATTCCATAGGCATCCTCTTTTTCTAATTCAACTAAGCTTGTGCTTCTTTTAATTCTTGAACAAGTTGATCGTATTCAGGCGCTGCCATGAAGTTTGTGATTGTTACTAATTTTGCGTTTGGTGCACTTGTTTTTGCACGTTCTTGTAAATCGGTATGACATACAACAACTTGAGCATCACTTGGCACTTCCGATACAGAAGCATGTGTTACTTTAATATTATCTAAACCAGCTGCTTTTAATTTCTTTTGAAGAACAGCTGCACCCATTGCACTTGATCCCATTCCTGCATCACAAGCGAAGACTACACTTGTTACTTGACTTAAATTGATTGCACTTGTTTCAACACCTTTTGATTCAGCTTTTGATTCGGCAACTGCTTCTTGTGCACTTGCTAAATCTTTATCGCTATTAGACATACGTACAATTGGACTTGCAATTAAGAATGAAACACCAGCTGCAATCACAACGCTTAATAAAACAGAAATGGTTGATCCTTTAGGAGCCATCATGACATATGCAAAGATACTACCTGGACTTGCTGGTGCAACTAATCCTAAATTAAAGATTGAATTATAGAACATTGCTGCAACTGAACCACCAATTGTTGCAAGCAATAACAATGGATTCATCAAAATATAAGGGAAAGAAATTTCGTGAATACCACCTAATAAATGAACAATTAATGCACCTGGTGCTGAATCTTTTGTTGTTTGATCTTTAGAGAACATCCAATAAGCCAATAGAACACCTGTTCCTGCACCTGGATTGGTTTCAATCATATAGAAAATCGATTTTCCAGCGGATGCTGCTTGTTCAATTCCTAATGGAGTGAAAATACCATGGTTGATTGCATTATTTAAGAACAATACTTTTGCAGGTTCAACAAAGATTGAAACTAAAGGCAATAAACCAGCATTTACTAAGGTATTAACACCAGCTGTTAAGACTGCAAGTACAGCTGCCATAAATGGTGAAATCAAATAGAATCCTACGATGGCTAAAATCATTCCTAAAATACCAACTGAGAAGTTATTTACTAACATTTCAAAACCTGGTTTAATTTTTCCATCAACGGCTTCATCAAATTTCTTAATAACAAATCCACCTAATGGACCCCAAATCATAGCGCCCATCAACATAGTAGTATCGGATTTTCCCATGATGACACCAACTGTACCAATGACACCGATGACACCTCCACGGTCACCACCGACATTTTTACCACCTTGATATGCAATTAATAAAGGTAAAACCCATGACAAGAAAGGACTGACCATTGTATTTAAATCTTTGTTTGGTAACCATCCTGTATCAATAAATAATGCTGCTAAAAATCCCCAAGCAATGAAAGCACCAATATTTGGCATAACCATTGCACTTAGAGCTCGTCCTAACGACTGAACTTTTGTTTTCATTCTATTTCTCCTTCTCTTCGTTTTTTGAGTGATCACTTTACAACACATATTCTAAAAGAAAATAAAGCGCATACATCTTTACTTAAAAAACTTTGTCACACTTGAAATAGGACAAAATCGAATTTGTCACAATTGAAGCATGACAAGCTCTAAATTTCCCTTTATTTAAAGCGTTTTTAATGAAATAAAATCGTAAGTGACAAAACTGATGATTGTTTTTTATTACAAAATAAAAGTGAAAAAAAACTTATTTATGACTTAATAGACCTATAAAAAGAACTCTTTTCATTTGTTGAAAAGAGCGATCCTGTGTATACTAAAGTTAGTTAAAACTAACAGGAGAGAAAGCTATGAAAGAAATTATTCGTTTTGAACATGTAGAAAAAGAATACAAAACTGAAGATCAATCATTTTATGCTTTAGATGATGTTTCCTTTTCCATTTATGAAAAAGAATTGGTTGTTATTTTAGGACCAAGTGGTGCAGGAAAATCAACCCTTTTAAATATCATGGGTGGAATGGACACGATTTCAAAAGGCAATGTCCTAATCGATAATCGTGAAATCAGTTCATATTCTCAAGCTGAATTAACCCAATATCGAGCGGATGAAATTGGATTTATTTTTCAATTCTATAACATTCTTCCTACTTTGACGGTAAAAGAAAATGTTGATTTGATTCAAGACATCAATAAAAATGCCAAAAATGCCGATGAAGTCTTAAAAGATGTTGGTCTTTATGCCCATCGAAATAAATTTCCAAGTCAACTATCTGGAGGTGAACAACAACGTGTTTCCATTGCACGAGCTGTTTCAAAAAATCCGAAACTGCTTTTATGCGATGAACCAACTGGAGCTCTAGATTCTCATACAGGTATTGAAATTTTAAAGCTTTTAAAAAAATGTACGCAAGAAAACACCGTTGTGATCGTCACGCACAACGCCTTATTTGCCGAGATTGCTGATCGAATCATTCGTTTGAAAAATGGAAAAATTATCGAGAATACAAAAAATGAGAAGCCAAAGAAGATTGATGAGGTCAATTGGTAATGAATTTACATAAGAAGTTATTTCGTGACTTGTGGATTTATAAAGGTCAATTTTTTACGATTTTTTTAATGACATGCATCGGTATGATGGCCTTTTCTGGAATTCATGCATACATGGATGGTATGGATTTGACAAGTCAACGATATTATAAAGAAAACAATCTTCCAGATTTATGGATTACATCTAAGCAGATATCAGATAAGAATTTAGAAGAAATTCAAGCGCTTGAACATATCAAAGATGTCAATCGTGCTTTTGTCTTTACAAGTAAATTAAAAGGGTATAAAGATGTCAACTTAGAAAGCAATGTCATTGAAAAAAATTCAATTTCGAAAATGCATGTCGTAAAAGGGGAAGGCTTTCATTCAAAGAAAAAGGGCGTTTGGATGGATAGTTATTTGGCAAAGCATTTAAAATTAAAAGTTGGTGATTCGATTGAATTTAAGGCATTTAATCAAACAATTCAATTAAAAATATTGGGTTTGGTAAATACGCCAGATCATGTCTATTTTGTAAAAGATAGTACTGAAATTTTTCCAAGTCACGATCATTATGGCTTTATTTATCTATCGTCTCAAACTTTTGAAAGTCAAATAGGGATGTCAACACCTTTTAATAAAGCTTACATTGATGTTGATTCGAAAAAATATGAAGATCAAGTAAAAAAGGATCTTTTAAATTTAGATTCTTCCTTTCTTTCAATTAGCAACCGAAAATCTTCGGTATCTTATACTCAATATAAATCCGAAGTAGATGAAGGAAAAACCTATTCTACCGTCTTTACAGCAATGTTTTTATTCATAGCGATTCTTTCGGTTATGAGTACAATGAATCGTTTTGTTCGTAAACAAAGAATACAAATTGGTACTTTAAAAGCCATTGGATTTTCAAACAAAAAGATTTATTGTCATTACATTGGATTCGGTTTAATAATCAGTTTATTTGCAAGTATGATTGGCCTATGGCTTGGTGCCCTAACAATTGGGAATATTTTCTTAAAGATTGAAGCGGACTTCTTTGAAATGCCAAATCTAAAAATTGAAATTTTACCAATTGTATATATCGTAGCCATCCTAACTGTGCTTTCCATTTCATTGGTCACATATCTTTCGTCTCGTAAAATTTTAAAACAAAGCGCAAGCCAAGCTTTAAGAATGGAAGTACCTAAAGTAAACTTGAAAAGATTAAATTGGACCTTGAAATTTAAAAATATGAAATTATCCAGCAAGTGGAATCTTCGTGATATTTCAAGAAACAAGGGACGAACTTTTGCATCCTTAGCTGGTGTTGTAGGATGTACGATGTTGCTTGTATGTGCTTTTGGTATGTATGATACCATTAATGATTATTTCACATGGGAATATGAGGTTCTCAATCAATATAAAAACAAAATATCTCTTCAAGATTCCTATACCCAACAAGACCTTGATGCTCTCACAAGTAAATATGGTAATCATACGACGCAAGACCTTTCGATTGAATTCAATTTAAATGATAAAACCTACACCAAAGCATTGTGTGTCAATGATTCAAAAGGAATGGTCGCCTATACCAATCATAGGAAAGAAGAAATGAAATTAAAAGACACCGGCATTTATATTACCGAAAAACTGGCTGAACAATATAATTTAAAAAAGGGAGACTCCATTACTTGGCATAGGTTAGGAGATGATACATACTATACCTCTAAGATTATCGGCATGAATCGAGATCCACAAAATCAACAATTCAATATGAGTAAAACCTATTATGAATCCTTGGGCTTGTCTTATCATCCAACTTCTATTTATACAAATTCTAAGGTAAAAAAGACAAATGGTATTTCAAAAATATCGACCCTTTCTTCCATCCAAAAAGGAATGGAAAATATTCTTCAAACAATGAAAACAATGGTTGTTTTATTGATTGTGTTTGCGGTGATTTTAGGTTCCGTTATTTTATATAATTTAGGTGTTTTATCTTTTAGTGAAAAACAATACCAGTTTGCGACTTTAAAAGTATTAGGTTTTAAGGATCGACAAATTCGTTCAATCTTTATAAAACAAAACAATTGGATTGCGATTGTGGCCATTTTAATCGGCCTTCCTTTTGGTTATCTTATGCTTGATTATATCTATACAAATGCCCTCTCTGAAGGCTTTGATTTTGATGCAACGGTTCATTTGATTTCTTATGCCTATGCAATTATTGGAACTTTTCTAGTTTCTTACATCATGAATTTAATTTTAGCTTGCAAGATCAAATCTATTGATATGGTTTCCAGTCTAAAAGCAAACGAATAATCCACAGTTCCTGTGGATTTTTCTTTGTTTTTTTTGAAAGCAAAACAGAAAAACGCTTTCATTCTTTTTGTATAATAAAAAACTTCTTTTGTTTAAAAAGAATTAATTTTTTTTCTTTTTAATTTTTTATTTTTTGGCATAATAAAGGCGCAGAAGGAAATGGGCTATAGTCCTCCTATAGCTATACGGACTTTTCTTTCATGCATCTACTGCCAAGGTTATCTTTTAGATAGCCTTTTTTGTATGCTCTTACATTTTTTCGAAATACAACTTGTGATTTATGTCACAAAGGTTGATAATGAAAGCAGAGATTCATACAAGGAGGACATAAAGTATGTATAATCGATTTGTATTAAATGGTGTTAGCTACCATGGCTACGGCGCAATCGAAGCCATAAGTGAAGAAATTAAAGGGCATCAATTTAAAAAAGCACTCGTGTGTAGTGATCCAGATTTAATTCAATTTGGCGTAACCAAAAAAGTGACAGATTTATTGGATCAAGCTTCTATTTCTTATGAAATATTTAGTGAAATTCAGCCAAATCCAACAATTGATAATGTGAAAAAAGGAATTCAAGCTTATAAAGATAGTGAAGCGGATTGTATTGTTGCGATTGGTGGTGGCTCAAGCATGGATACCGCAAAAGCCATTGGTATTGTAATTAACAATCCAGAGTTTTCGGATATTCGCTCTTTAGAAGGTGCCATTGTTTCTCCAAATGGATGTGTTCCAATTTTAGCTGTTCCTACAACCGCTGGTACAGCTGCTGAAGTTACAATTAACTATGTTATTACAGACCCAGAAAGAAAACGTAAATTTGTTTGTGTTGACCCTCATGACATTCCAATCATTGCCTTTGTTGATCCAGATATGATGTCAACAATGCCAGCTGGTCTTACGGCTGCAACTGGTATGGATGCCCTAACACATGCCATTGAAGGTTATATTACAGCAGGAGCTTGGGAATTAAGTGATATGTTCCATATCAAAGCAATTGAAATTATTTCTCGAAGCTTACGTAGTGCTGTTAAAAATGAAAAAGAAGGTCGTGAAGGCATGGCTTTAGGTGAATATGTTGCAGGTATGGGTTTCTCTAATGTCGGATTAGGAATTGATCATTCTATGGCTCATACATTGTCTGCTTACTATAATACGCCACATGGAAAAGCTTGTGCGATTTTACTTCCTACCGTTATGGCTTTCAATGCGGATGCATCCGGTGAAAAATATCGTGAAATTGCTCGTGTTATGGGAGTTGATGGTGTTGATGAAATGAATCAAGAAGAATATCGTAAAGCAGCAATTGATGCGGTTGCTCAATTAGGAAAAGATGTAGGTATTCCAGCAGATTTAAAAGATATCGTCAAAGAAGAAGATATTCCAAATTTAGCTGCGGATGCATACAAAGATGCATGTACACCAGGTAATCCAAAAGAAGTAACGGTTGAACAAATCGAAGAATTATTTAGAAGCTTAATATAAAAATTAGATGACTCAATACGAGTCATCTTTTTTCTTGATCCATATATTTCTTTTGTAAAGATAAACATCGATTTTCATCAAAGCCTAAAATTTCTAAAAAGGCTTTCAATGATCCATATTGATTTTCAATTTCATCAAAGGCAGCTTCTAAATACACATGATCTGCTTTAAATAAGGCTTTAACCTTTGATGCCTTCGCTTTTGGCATAAATGCAATTGGAATTAACGCTTTTAATTCATTGATACTCGCTGCCTCATTGGTTTTTTCATAATCCTTGATAATTTCTTCTTTGGATACATCAAGAATCGCAAGAACAAAGGCTGAAACTAGACCACAGCGATCCTTTCCTTCGGTACAATGCCACAAAACTGAACCTGAACGATTTTGAAATATAAGCTCTAAAACCTTTTTGAATTGTTCAATACAAAATGAATCAGAAACCATTTTACGATAAAGACTTGTTAGTTCTGGTAAATCTCTTTGATTCAATTGCATGGATTTTTCATGTGAAATGCCAATAAGACTCGTATCAAGTATCGATATATGTTCATAATGAACTTGGCTTATCATTCGATCTGGTTTTTTTATCATTTCTATATGGGTTCGTAAATCAATAACCAATTCTAAATGATGTTCTTCTTTTAATTTTTTTCGATCGGCATGTGTAAGAATTGTCAATGCATTGGAACGAATAAAATAATTGGGCCTGATTGTCCAACCTTTCTTATTTTTTATTCCACCTAAATCTCGACAATTATTCACTGCGAGTAAATTTATTTTTCCCATAGACCTAGTATAGCTTTTTCCTTGTTTAAAGAAAAGATTCCCCCTAAAATAATAATAGGAGGCTCATTTATGTATTATCCAAAATTTCTAAAAGATAATGATACAATCGGTATAACAGCCTTATCCTCTGGAGTAGGGCATAAAATGGATTCTTTCAATGAATCTGTAAGTTATATTCAAAACCAAGGCTTTAAGGTTTATGAAACAAAAAATGTACGAAATGATAGCGAACCAAGTAGTTCGGCCCTTGATCGTGCAAAACAATTCCATCAAATATTAAACGATCCAAACATATCCGCTATTTTTTGTGCTGCAGGTGGCGATTTTCAAATTGAAACCATGCCCTATATTGACTTTGATGAAATCAAAAAACATCCAAAATGGATCTTAGGTGCAAGTGATCCCACAAATTTATTATTCCCGATGACTTGTGCTTGTGATATTGCGACCATTTATGGATTTAATGGTGGATCTTTTGACGCTGATGGAATCAACACTTACAGTCAACAACTCTTTGATTTTTTAAAAGGCAATAATCCGTGCTTATATTCTTCTGAAATGCATCAACATTTGGATTATTATAACGATGGAAAACCAATTTTAAATACCAAAACAAAATACCAAGGAAATCTGAATTGCACAGGAAGATTGTTAGGTGGTTGTTTTGAAAGTATCAATGATTTAGCAGGTACGCCTTATGACCATGTAAAAGACTTTATCAATCGCTATAAAAAGGATGGAATCATTTGGTTCTTTGATGTTTTTTCGATGAATTCGTGTGATTTATATCGTGCTTTATTAAAGATGAAAAGTCTTTCGTATTTTACCTATACAAAAGCTATTATTGTCGGACGTGTTCTTTTTGAAAATGTTTCGGAATTGATTTCTTATCAAGAAGCCTTTCATAGAGCTTGTCCAAATCTTCCAATTCTTATGGAAACGGATATTGGGCACACTTATCCACATCTTTATCTGATTAATGGCTCTTTGGCTCATATTCAAATCCAAGAAGGAAAAGGAAGTTTTCAATATATTTTAGAATGAATGATTAAAAGCTCAGCATTGCTGAGCTTTTATTCATCAATTCTAACTTAGAATTTCTTATTTTCTAAATTTCTTTTTTAAGCCAATGGCAGCTAATAGAGCAGCAGCGACG